>JACEFY010000004.1 GCA_016807485.1 Stenotrophomonas maltophilia
GCTCCGACCGAGCGCCCACAGGGCCAGCATGTTGAGGGCGATGTGCCAGATGCCGGCGTGCACGAGGGTCACCGTGAGCAGGCGCCACGGCTGCGTGTAGGCGAAGACGCCGTTGAAGGCGAGGAGGCTCTGCACCGCGCTGCCGACCCCGGGGATGAGGCCGATCAGGTAGAACACGCTGGTCACGATCACGAGGGTGTACGTGACGATGGGCCGCGAGTCGACCCCGGCCCGCCGCCGCGGCATCCGCGTGACGGTCGCCGACTTCTGCTGCTGCTGGGCGTCACGCAGACACTCGGGGCAGATCACCCCGACGGGCAGCGGCGTCTGGCACTCGCCGCAGATCGTGCGCAGACACCGCTGGCAGAGCACGAAGCTCTGCCGATCGGGATGCCGGTAACAGAAGTTGTCCGGGTTGGTCCGGAGGTCGGAATCCGTCATCGGCTATCGGAAGCGGCGCGCGTGCGGAACGTGTCGACCGGTCAGACCGCGACGACGTCGACCGAGTGGAGCACGACCGGCTCGATGGGACGGTCGCCTGCGCCCGTGGGCACGGCGGCGATGGCGTCGACGACCGCGCGCGAGTCGGCATCCGCCACCTCGCCGAAGATCGTGTGCTTGCCCTGCAGCCACGGCGTGGGGTCGGTCGTGATGAAGAACTGCGAGCCGTTGGTGCCCTCAGCCTTGCCCGTGATGGCGTTGCGGCGGAGCCCGGCGTTGGCCATGGCGAGCACATACGGCTCGTTGAAGTTCAGTTCGGGGCTGATCTCGTCGTTGAAGTTGTAGCCGGGGCCGCCCACGCCCTGTCCGAGCGGGTCGCCGCCCTGGATCATGAAGTTGGGGATGATGCGGTGGAACACGACGTCGGAGTAGAGCGCGCCCTCGCCCGGCTTGCCGGTGCCGGGGTGCGTCCAGGCCTGCGAACCGTCGGAGAGACCGATGAAGTTCTGCACTGTGCGCGGCGCCTGGTCGCCGAACAGGTTGACGACGATATCGCCGTGGTTGGTGTGGAGCGTGGCTACGGCGGTGTGGATCGTCATGCTCACTATTCTCACATCTGTCAACCCCTGGCATGGCCGTCTGGGTCTGGCAAGATGGGGAGAAACGTTCCCCGATCAGGGAGGTCACCCCGTGAGCGTCAGCCGTAAGCGCAAGAAAGAACTTCGCAAGCTTCAGCACCAGGCCAACAAGGTGTGGGAGTCGCAGCAGGTGCTCGTCGGCCAAGCCGGCGAGATCGCCCGCGAGGCGGGCCGCCAGCTCGGTCACCTGAACCGCGAGCAGGTCGTGCCCGCTGTCCAGCACGGCTACGAGAAGTACGCCGCCCCGTACGTGAACCAGGGCGTCGAGACCAGCCGCAAGATCTACAACGGCAAGCTGGTCCCCGCGGCCGGTGCCGTCGTCGGTTCGGCCCTGTCGGTGTGGGATGCCGCCACCGACACGCGTGAGCGCCTCGCCGCAGGCCGCGGGTTCGGGAGCATCGACCTCTCCGACCTGCAGAAGAAGGCCGACAAGTACGGCTCGAAGGCTGCCAAGAAGCTGGCCATCGCGCCGGCGAAGAAGTCGGGCATCGGCGCCGGTGGCGTCATCGCCATCCTCTTCGGCCTTGCTGCCGCCGCCGGAGTCGCCTACGCCGCATGGCAGACGCTCCGCGCCGACGACGAGCTGTGGGTGGCCGACGACCCGCTCCGGGCCCCCGACGCCTGATCGCCCTATGACGCTCGATCGCGTCCGCGCCGCCGCCGACGAGCGGGGCCTGGACATCGAGGTCCGCGAACGGCCCGCCGCGAACTCCTTGGAGGAAGCGGCGGGCCTTCTCGGTCTCCACCCCTCGGAGATCGTCAAGACGCTCGTCGTGAAGCGGTCGGACGACACGTATCTGTTCGCACTCATCCCCGGCGACAGGTCGATCTCGTGGCCGAAGCTCCGCGCCGTCGTCGGTGTGAACAAGCTGCAGCTGCCCGACGCGGACCGCGCCCTGGAGGCGACCGGCTACGAACGCGGGACGATCGTGCCGATCGGCAGCACCACCGACTGGCCCGTGTTCGCCGATGAGGCGATCGTCGGGCGCCGCATCGCGATGGGAGCCGGCGCCCACGGCCACAGCCTGTTCGTCGACGCCGACGACCTCATCGCCGCCTACGGCGCGACGGTGGCCGACATCTCGCAGTGATCGTGGGTTTCGCCCTCACGCCCGGACGGGAGTGCGAAGCCAGCGCGTCGGCATGGCGAAGAGCCACCGCAGTCCGATGCGGTCGGCACCGAACTTGATCGCGACGCTGACGGTGAGTGTCGCGACGATCACACCCGCAGTGTAGACGGCCGCCCCGCGGGGGTGATCGCTCAGCCACGTGGCGAGCTCAGGATCGTTCAGCAGCAGGTCGTTCAGCAGGATGAAGACGAACGGGTTGAGGATGAAGATCGGCAGGGTGTTGCGTCCGAGCGTGCGCAGGAACCCGAGCCAGCGCTGATGCGAGACGATCGCCAGGAACGCGATCATCGTGATGACGCCGACCGATGAGGTGAGCGGGTCCGACAGTCCGTACGGACCTGTCGGACCGATCAGGATGGAGGCCACGTAGATCGCGGTGCCGACGGCGACGACCCAGAATCGCCGGCGTGAGGTCGCCCACGCCGCGATCGCGGGGAAGCGCGCCCCGGCCACATAGAAGACGGCCGCTGTGGCGACCTGCAGGTAGGGCTGCTCCATGAAGAACGGAGCGGCCACACTGAGCACCCCGACGACGGCGACGACCAGCCACCCGGGGAGCTTTCGCGTCGACCACACGGCGACGAAGAGCACGATCAGCGCCCACAGGTACCAGAGGTGCGTACCCGGCGAGAGGAGGTTCTGCGCGATGGTGACGAGCGGGTTCTCGGTCGCGAGGCCGTACGCGCTGTTCTCTATCCAGAAGAACGCCGTCGAGAACGTGACCCACAGGATGTAGAGGTAGGCGATGCCGAAGACGCGGCTCCGCCACGCCGTGCGCCATGGCCGTGCAAGGGCCCGCGATGCCAGATACCCGGACACGAAGAAGAACAGCGGGATGCGAAGCGGCAGCGTCCAGGTGACCACGTCCGACATGACCGTCATGATCGCGGCGTCGCCGATCCAGTATGTGAGATGGATCGCCCAGAGGTGGAGGATGACGATGAGCGTCACGCTGAGTCCGCGCGCCGCATCGGCCCAGTCGAGCCGGTTCGGGCCGGTGGTGGCGGGAGAAGTCATCGATCGCACCCGTCTTCTCGCGAGTGTGGAGCCTGGGAGATTCGAACTCCCGACATCCTGCTTGCAAAGCAGGCGCTCTACCAACTGAGCTAAGGCCCCGGAGGGGGTGGTGGGGCTACCAGGATTTGAACCTGGGACCTCTTCATTATCAGTGAAGCGCTCTAACCAACTGAGCTATAGCCCCGTGCGGAGATCGACGTCGGTGCGTCGTCAACCTCCAAGAGATTACCCGAACTGCGGGCTAATCCGAAATCAGTTCGAGGTGAAGCCGACGAGCAGCCCGCCAGTGACCTTGACCATGAGGTTGTAGATGCCGGCGATCACTGCGCCCAGGACCGTGATCACGATGAGGTTCAGGATCGCGACGATCGACGCGAACGCCATCACCTGGGGCAAGCTCACGTAGTCGCTCAGTGTGAAGTTGTCGTCGAACGCCTTGAGGAGGTCGTCGAGCTTCGTGATGAGTCCCGTCGTGCTGAGCACGGTGTAGACGAGGAAGACGACCACGATCGTGACGATCGCCAGGGCGACTGCAGCGAGGAACGACAGCTTGACCGCAGACCAGAAGTCCACGTACACCAGGCGGAGGCGGACCTGCTTGGCGCTGGTCTTGCTCGAGGACTTCCTCGCCAGCTTGTCGGCTACCGTGCTCATACGTCAGTACTACTCTCTTCGGGGCTCGCAGTCGGAGTCTCGTCTGCGGCGGCGGGGGCGTCTTCGGATGCCGCCTCTTCGGCGGGCTCGGCCAGTCCTCGCTCACCGTTCCGGGCGATCGCGAGGATGCGATCCTCGTCGTCCGGTCGGGCGAATACGACGCCCATGGTGTCACGGCCCTTGGCGGGGACCTCGGCCACGGCAGAGCGTACCACCTTGCCGCTGGCAAGGACCACCAAGACCTCGTCGTCCTCCGCGACCATCAGACCGCCCGCGAGATCGCCGCGATCCTCGTTCAACTTCGCGACCTTGATGCCGAGTCCGCCGCGTCCCTGGAGGCGATACTGACCGACCGCGGTGCGCTTGGCGTAGCCGCCCTCGGTCACGACGAAGACGAACGCGTCGTCCTTCGCGACCGACGCCGACAGCAGCGTGTCCCCCTCGCGGAAGGTCATGCCCTTCACGCCCTCGGTGGAGCGGCCCATCGGTCGCAGTGACTCGTCGGTCGCGGTGAAGCGCAGCGACATCCCCTGGCGCGAGATGAGCAGCACATCGTCGGTCTCGTCGACCAGCAGCGCGCTGACGACCTCGTCGCCGTCCTCCTCGTCCTGGCCGCGCAGGCGGATCGCGATGATGCCGCCCTGACGGTTGGTGTCGTAGTCGGTGAGCAGGGTCTTCTTCACCTTGCCGTCGCGAGTGGCGAGCACGAGGTACTCCGCCACCGCATAGTCGCGGATGTCGAGGATCTGGGCGATCTCCTCACCCGGCTGGAGTGCGAGCAGGTTGGCGACGTGCTGACCCTTGGCGTCGCGGCCCGCCTCGGGCACCTCGTACGCCTTGCAGCGGTAGACCCGCCCCTTGGTCGTGAAGAACAGCAGCCAGTGGTGCGTCGTCGTCACGAAGAAGTGCTCGACCACGTCGTCTGCGCGCAGCTGGGCACCCTTCACACCCTTGCCGCCGCGGTGCTGCTGACGGTAGTTGTCGCTGCGGGTGCGCTTGATGTAGCCCGCACGCGTGACGGTGAGCACCATCTCCTCTTCGGGGATGAGGTCTTCCATCGACATGTCGCCGTCGAACCCGTGGAGGATGTGCGTGCGTCGCTCGTCGCCGTACTTGTCGACGATCTCGGTGAGCTCGTCGCGGATGATGGTGCGCTGACGCGTCGGGTCGCTCAGGATCTGCTTGAAATCCGCGATCTGGAGCTCGAGCTCGGCGGCCTCGTCGATGATCTTCTGTCGCTCCATCGCGGCGAGACGGCGCAGCTGCAGCGCGAGGATCTCGTCGGCCTGATCCTTGTCGACATCGAGCAGGGTGATGAGGCCGTCGCGCGCCTCGTCGACCGTGGGCGACCGACGGATGAGGGCGATCACCTCGTCGAGCTGGTCGAGCGCCTTGAGGTACCCCTGCAGGGTGTGCATGCGCCGCTCGGCCTTGCGCAGCCGGAAGCCGGTGCGCCGCACGATCACCTCGATCTGGTGCTCGATCCAGTACGAGATGAATCCGTCGAGCGCGAGGGTGCGGGGCACGCCGTCGACGATCGCGAGCATGTTCGCGCCGAAGTTCTCCTGCAGCTGCGTGTGCTTGTACAGGTTGTTGAGCACGACCTTCGCGACGGCATCCCGCTTCAGCACGATGACGAGACGCTGCCCCGTGCGGTCGCTCGTCTCGTCGCGGATGTCGGCGATGCCGGTGATGCGGCCGTCACGGGCGAGATCGCGGATCTTCAGCGCGACGTTGTCGGGGTTCACCTGGTACGGCAGCTCGGTGATGACGAGGCAGGTGCGGCCCTGGATCTCTTCGACGCCGACGACGGCGCGCATGGTGATCGAGCCGCGACCGGTGCGCTGGGCTTCCCGGATGCCCTTGGTGCCGAGGATCTGCGCGCCGGTGGGGAAGTCGGGGCCGTGCACCCGCGCCATGAGCGCTTCGAGAAGCTCGTCACGCGTCGCGTCGGGGTTCTCAAGCGCCCACAGGGCGCCGGCGGCGACCTCGCGGAGGTTGTGGGGCGGGATGTTGGTGGCCATGCCCACCGCGATGCCCACCGATCCGTTCACCAGAAGGTTCGGGAAGCGCGCCGGCAGAACCGTGGGCTCCTGCGTCTTGCCGTCGTAGTTGGGCTCGAAGTCGACGGTCTCCTCGTCGATGTCGCGCACCATCTCCATGGCCAGCTGCGCCATCTTGGTCTCGGTGTACCGCGGTGCCGCAGCCCCCTGGTTGCCCGGAGAGCCGAAGTTGCCCTGACCGTCGGCGAGCGGGTAGCGCAGCGACCAGGGCTGCACGAGACGCACGAGGGCGTCGTAGATCGCGGTGTCACCGTGGGGGTGGTACTGCCCCATGACTTCGCCGACGACGCGCGCACACTTGTTGAAGCTCTTGTCGGGGCGGTATCCGCCGTCGTACATGCCGTAGATCACGCGCCGGTGCACGGGCTTCAGTCCGTCGCGCACGTCGGGCAGCGCGCGCCCGACGATGACGCTCATCGCGTAGTCGAGGTAGCTGCGCTGCATCTCGACCTGGAGGTCGACCTGGTCGATGTTTCCGTGGTTGTGGCCGGCGTTCGCGTCCGGTCGTACGTCGTCAGTCATTTTCGAAGGATCCCTGGGCTAATCGAAGGGTCAAATGTCCAGGAAGCGGACGTCTTTGGCATTGCGCTGGATGAACGTCCGGCGCGACTCGACGTCTTCCCCCATCAGCACGGAGAAGATCTCGTCCGCGGCGGCCGCGTCGTCGATCGTCACCTGGCGGAGCGTGCGCGTGTTGTGGTCCATCGTGGTCTCCCACAGCTCCTTCGGGTTCATCTCACCGAGACCCTTGTAGCGCTGGATGCCGGATTCCTTGGGGATCCGCTTGCCGTTCGCGAGACCGTCGGCCATGAGCGCATCGCGCTCCTTGTCGCTGAAGACGTACTCGTGCTCGGCGTTCGACCACTTGAGCCGGTACAGCGGCGGCATGGCGAGGTAGACGAAACCCGACTCGATGAGCCCGCGCATGTAGCGGAAGAGGAGTGTGAGCAGCAGCGTCGTGATGTGCTGCCCGTCGACGTCGGCATCGGCCATCAGGACGATCTTGTGATACCTGGCCTTGTCGACGTTGAAGTCCTCGCCGATGCCGCAGCCGAAGGCCGAGATGATCGCCTGGATCTCGTTGTTGCCGAGCGCCCGATCGAGGCGCGCCTTCTCGACGTTGAGCACCTTGCCGCGGAGCGACAAGATCGCCTGGGTCTCCGGGTCGCGGCCCCGCACCGCCGACCCGCCGGCCGAATCACCCTCCACCAGGAAGATCTCGCTGATCGAGGGATCCTTGCTCGTGCAGTCCTTGAGCTTGTCGGGCATGGATGCCGACTCGAAGACGCTCTTGCGACGTGCGGTCTCGCGGGCCTTTCGGGCCGCCAGACGCGCGGTCGCCGCGTCGATGGCCTTCATGATGACCCGCTTGGCCTGCGCGGGATTGCGGTCGAGCCAGTCGGTGAGCTTGTCGCCGACGACCTTCTGCACGAACGCCTTGGCCTCGGTGTTGCCGAGCTTGGTCTTGGTCTGTCCCTCGAACTGGGGCTCGGAGAGCTTCACCGAGATGACGGCGGTGAGTCCCTCGCGGATGTCCTCGCCGGTGAGGTTGTCGTCCTTCTCCTTGAGGAGGCCCTTCTCGCGTGCGTACTTGTTGATGTACGTCGTCATCGCGGCGCGGAAACCCTCTTCGTGCGTGCCGCCCTCGTGTGTGTTGATGGTGTTCGCGAAGGTGAAGACGTTCTCGGTGTAGCTCGTCGTCCACTGCATCGCGAGCTCGAGCGAGATGTGGCGCACGGTGTCTTCCGACTCGATCTCGATGATCTCCTCGTTGACGACCTCGGCCTTGCGGATCTTGTTGAGGTATTCCACGTAGTCGACGAGACCGCGCTCATAGAGGAAGTCGTCGTGCGGCTGCACAGTGACCGCCGTGCCCGCGTCGTCGACGACGTAGGCCGAGTCGGGACGCAGGTCTTGCAGTGTGATCCGCAGACCCTTGTTCAGGAAGGCGGTCTGCTGGAAGCGGGTGCGGAGCGTGTCGTAGTCGAAGTGCACCGTCTCGAAGATCGTGGCATCCGGCCAGAACGTGATGGTCGTGCCCGTCTCCTCCGTCGCCTCCTCCTGCGCGAGGGGGGCGACCGGGGTGCCACCGTCGCGGAAGGTCTGACGCCACGCGTGGCCCTGACGCTTGACGGCGACATCGAGGCGCGTCGAGAGGGCGTTCACGACGGAAGAGCCGACGCCGTGCAGACCGCCGGAGACGGCATAGCCGCCGCCACCGAACTTTCCACCGGCGTGCAGGACGGTGAGCACGACCTCGACCGTCGACTTGCCCTCGGTCTTGTGCATGTCGACCGGGATGCCGCGACCGTTGTCGACGACGCGGAGCGCGCCGTCTTCCAGGATGGTGACGTGGATGGTGTCGCAGTAGCCGGCGAGCGCCTCATCGACGGAGTTGTCGACGATCTCGTAGACGAGGTGGTGGAGGCCGCGCTCTCCCGTGGAGCCGATGTACATGCCGGGGCGCTTGCGGACCGCCTCGAGACCCTCGAGCACCTGGATCTCGTCGGCCCCGTAGTCGTTGTGAACCTTCTGGGACGGAGTGGAGAGTTCCTCGGGAACGCTGTCGGGGGTTTCGGACGTCATATGTTTCGAGCACTCCAGATCGAATCGAAGGATCACTTCATTCTATCGCCTTTGAGGCCGCTGAATGGCGCTGTGGCGCGCGGAAACTCGTCCGGATGCCGCAGGACGTGGATCAGCCGTAGGTATCGCGAGGACCCCGCCCTGGAACGGCTCTGGGGCCCCATTTCCAGGAGGGGACGTCGGGGCCGACAAAACGCACGTTCTGGACGCCCGCATCCGGGAAGTGCCGCATGAGCTGCGTGACGATCTCGGCGCGCATGAGTTGGAGGTTCTTCGCCCACGCCGTCGAATCGCACTGGACGGTGAGGACGCCGTCGGCCAACGCCACCGGATTCGCGTGTCGCGCGGTCTCCGCGCCCGTCACCTGCTCCCACTGCAGCACGAGGTCTTCGCGCGCGAGCTGCGAGTCCCACCCGGCCTGACGAGTGAGGTCGGCCAGGACATCGCCGACGCCCTTGGGGTCTCGCCCCGGCGCGAACGGCAGCTTGTCGTCGTCGACGTCGCCGCGCTTCTTGCGTCGCCGCGCGCCGCGCGCCGACGGCTCGAGGCCACGCAGGCGCAGGTAGGTGGCGACGGTCTCGGGGGCGGCACCGAGGTTCGGGTCAGACATCGTCCACCTGCTGGATGGTGCCGGCGACGACCCGGACCGTCCGCGCGCGGAGCGCGGGAGGCACATCCTCCTCGACCGCGGCGGTGACGATCACCTGTTCGAAGTCGCCCACGAGCGCGGCGAGTCGCGCCCGTCGGTCGGCGTCGAGCTCGGCGAAGACGTCGTCGAGGATGAGCACCGGATCTCCGAGCTGCGATTGCGCGCGCAGCAGCCGGGCCGACGCGAGCCGGAGAGCGAGTGCCACCGACCACGATTCGCCGTGCGACGCGTATCCCTTCACCGGAAGTCCGCGCACGCGCAGGAGGAGATCGTCGCGATGCGGACCGACGAGGGTGATCGCGCGCTCGAGCTCCTGCGAGCGCTTCGCGGCGAGCGCAGCCCGGAAGGCCTCCCCGATCTCTTCCGCGCTCCCCTCACCACCCGACGATCGAATCCCGGCGCGCGGTTCCTCCCCTTTCGCTGATCGAGTGCCGGCGCGCAGCGCCGGTGTACCGAGATCATCGCCGTCGTCCGCCGCGTCGCCACCGTCGACCGACAGATTCCACTCGAGCTCGGGGCGGTGGTCTTCCCCGGCGATCCCGGCATAGGCGTCGGCCACCGGTTCCGAGAGATCAGCCGCGATCGCGAGTCGAGCGCGGATGACCTCGGTGCCGAGGTGCA
Organism: Stenotrophomonas maltophilia; assembly: GCA_016807485.1. GTDB lineage: Bacteria > Actinomycetota > Actinomycetes > Actinomycetales > Microbacteriaceae > Microbacterium. The sequence continues at coordinate 9,800 of JACEFY010000004.1, forward strand.
CGAGCTTGTCGTCCCAGACCTCGAGCGTCGAGAGTCCTTCGCCACGGACTCCCCGGGATCGCGCCGACTTCAGCAGGGCGTTGCGTTGCTTCAGCACCCGGTCGTAGTCGGCGAGCACGCCGGCCATGCGGGGCGAGCGCTGCGTGAGGAGGGCGTCGGCGAATCGACGGCGCGCCGACGGATCGCCGCGGACGATCTGCAGGTCTTCCGGAGCGAAGAGCACCACCTGCGCGTACCGCGGAAGTTCCACGGGACGCACCGCCGCCCCGTTCACGCGGGCCTTGTTGGAGCCGGTGCGGTTGATCTGCACGTCGAGGACGATGTGCCGCTCGCCGTGGGCGAGGCGTGCGCGGATGATCGCGGCGTCCGCGCCATCGCGCACCATCGGCGCGTCCTGCGACACTCGATGCGAACCCAGCATCGCGAGGTAGGCGATGGCTTCGGCCAGATTCGTCTTTCCCTGGCCGTTGCGGCCGACGAACACGTTCGCTCCCGCCGTCAGCGAAACCTCGGCCGCCGCATAATTGCGGAAGTCGATGAGGCTCAGCTGCTCCACGATCACCGGTTCAGCCTAGGCGCCGCGAGCGACACCGCCGAGGTCAGCGCAGCAGCAGGTTCGGCTGCAGGAGGTACTTGAAGCTCTCCGGTCCGCCGGACGTCTGCGGAGTGATGAGCACGGGGCTCAGCTTGTTGGCGTTGTCGCTCGAGGTGAACGTGATGCGCGCGAACTCGCTCTTTACGGCGCCGAGCGCCTCGAGCAGATACTGCGGGTTGAGCCCGAGCGTCACATCGTCGCCGGCCAGGGTCGCATCGACGACCTCGGAGGCGCGGGCCTGCTCGGTGCCGGAGGCATCCATCGACACTCCGTCCTCGCTGAACGTGAAGCGCAGCGGGGCCGAGCGATCGAGCACGAGCGACACGCGGCGAACGGCTTCGGCGAGCTCGGCGGTGTTGACGACCGCGTAGTGGTCGGTCTGCTCGGGGAAGAGGCGCCGGACGGGCGGGAAGTTGCCCTTGATGAGCAGCGAGGTCACCGTTTTGTTCGCCGCGGTGAAGGCGATGATCTCCCGGTCGCCCGAGCCGGAGAACGAGATCTTGATGTCGCCCGAGTGGGCGAAGGTCTTGCCGACCTCAGTGAGCGTGCGCGCCGGCACGAGCGCGGTCGTCGACTCGTCGGATGCGGCCGCCCCGCCGTCGAACGACACTTCCCGCAGCGCCACCCGGTAGCGGTCGGTGGCGACGAGGCTGAGCTGCGTGCCGGCGACCTCGAGCTGGACGCCGGTGAGGACGGGGGTCACGTCGTCGCGCGAGGCGGCGAAGGCGACCTGAGCGATCGCGGTGGCGAACTCCTCGGCGGGCACGAGACCCGATTCGCCCGACACCTCCGGGATCGCGGGATATTCCTGCACGGGCATCGAGGCGAGGGTGAAGCGCGCAGAGCCGCACGTCAGCACGATGCCGTCGTCGTCACCGACCTCGATCTGCACCGGTGCGTTGGGCAGACGGCTGGCGATCTCGGAGAGGAGCCGGCCGTGCACGAGGATCGTGCCCGGGGCGTCGACGGTGGCTTCGATCGTGGTGCGCGCCGACGCCTCATAGTCGAACGCAGCCAGCGAGAGACCGTCGTCGGATGCCTCGATGAGCACTCCGGCCAAGATCGGCTGCGGGTTGCGCTGCGGCAGGAGCTTGACGACGAACGACACGGCCTCGCTGAAGACATCGCGATTCACGTGGAACTTCACTGGCGCTCCCTTGGGTCGACTAAAGCTCTCCCATGCTAGTGCTCTTGTCGTTCGGTTTCGGCAGAGCCCCTCTCGAACCGGTCGCCGTTCGTTCTGGTGATCGAACGGGTTTCTTCTGAAGAGGTATCTGTCATGGTGTTAACACCTGTGGAAACTGTGGACAACTCCGACGATACGAGCGGGGACACCGGAACCACACTGTTGTAACTTGTGGGCGGGCTGCGGAGGAAGACCGGGGCCCCACCTGGCCGGCATCCTGCTCGTCGTCGGGTCGTCCACATCCGTTCACAGGATTCCGCCGCCGTCACGGAGTTATCCACAGGCTGTCCACACTGTGAAGAACGTGCATAATGGCGCGCGGCCTGAGGGGTGTCAAGCGCCGGAGGGGGAATATATCCTCCTGCGACGTCAGCGGCCGATGCGGCCGAGCTGCGTCGTGATCTCGGAGACCTGGTTGTAGATCGAGCGCCGTTCCTTCATGAGATCGGCGATCTTCTTGCACGCGTACATCACGGTGGTGTGATCGCGGTTGCCGAAGAGTTGCCCGATCTTCGGCAACGACAGACTCGTGCGCTCGCGGCAGAGGTACATGGCGATCTGCCGTGCCGTCGCGATGGACTGCGAGCGGCTCGAGCCGTACAGATCGTCGACCGACAGCCGAAAGTACTGAGCCGTGGCGGTGATGATGTCGGTCGGCGAGATGATGTTCGTGTCGTCGGTGTCGACGATGTCGCGGAGCACCGTCTGCGCGAGTGAGATGTCGAGGTTCGACCGGTTGAGGCTTGCGAACGCGGAGACGCGGATGAGCGCACCCTCGAGCTCGCGGATGTTCGACGACACCTTGGTCGCGATGTACTCCAGCACGTCGTCGGGTACCAGGAGGCGCTCGGACTGGGCCTTCTTCCGGAGGATCGCGATGCGCGTCTCTAGGTCGGGCGCCTGCACGTCGGTGATGAGGCCCCACTCGAACCGGCTGCGCATGCGGTCTTCGAACCCGGTGAGCTGGCGCGGTGGCACATCGCTCGTGATCACGACCTGCTTGTCGTGGTCGTGGAGCGTGTTGAACGTGTGGAAGAAGGCTTCCTGCGTTTCCTGTCGCCCCTGCAGGAACTGGATGTCGTCGATGAGCAGGATGTCGACGTCGCGGTAGCGCGCCTGGAAGGCGGAGCCGCGGTTGTTGGCGATCGAGTTGATGAAGTCGTTGGTGAACTCTTCGCTCGAGACGTAGCGCACCCGGATGCCGGTGTACAGGCTGAGGGCGTAGTCACCGATCGCGTGGAGGAGGTGCGTCTTGCCCAGCCCCGAGTCGCCGTAGATGAAGAGCGGGTTGTACGCCTTCGCCGGCGCTTCGGCTACCGCGACCGCAGCGGCGTGGGCGAAGCGGTTGGACTGACCGATGACGAAGTTGTCGAAGCTGTATTTGGGGTTGAGGCGAGTGTCGCTGCGGGCGGACGATGCGGCCTGCTCGACGTACTCTTCCGACGCCGGACGCACGACGGTCATCTGCGGGGCCGAGGACTGCACCGGCACCGGGGCGGTGAGGTGCGCATCGGCGAGCTCGGGGTTCACCACGACGCGGAACGATGTCGCAGCGGGCTCGGCCTCGACCGTGGCGAGCGCCTCCATGATGGGCGCTCGCAGCCGCTTGTTGAGCTGCGCGGCGGTCAGGTCGTTGGGGACGTCGAGATAGAGGGTCCCGCTCATGACCCCTTGCGCCACCGCGAGGCTGAGGAAGCCCTGCAGCTGCGGGGTGACGCGTTCATCGCGCATGAGCTCGTCCAGCACGGCGGTCCAGACCGGGACATCCGGAACTTCGTGCTGAGACATGACCCTCCCGGGAGGCGAGTGTGAAGAAGTGGAGGTCGGCCGGCATCGGTCCACACCTGTGGATAACTATCCGTGACACGCTAGTCAGCGAGGGTGTCACGCGCAAAATCCACTGTAGATCCGGGCCGCGTGTCGTCGCCAGGCAGTTCTCCCCATCGGTGGATAATGTCCGCTCGCCGCTCTCGGTTTGAGTTTCAGGCTGTCTCGACGTAGCCTTAATCGGTTGACTTACGCCCGCATGGGCAGTCCCTGTACCTGTGTCCCCGGTCTAGAGCGTTCCGGTGACCCCCGATCCGGAGTGATCCTCATGAGCAAGCGCACGTTCCAGCCCAACAACCGCCGCCGCGCCAAGAAGCACGGCTTCCGTGCCCGTATGCGCACGCGCGCCGGTCGCGGCATCCTTTCGGCTCGTCGGGCCAAGGGCCGCGTCGAGCTGTCGGCCTGACCTGAACCCGTGCTGGCGCGCGGGAACCGCATCACCCGCGGAGCGGACTACCGCTCTGTCGTGCGTGGGGGTTCCCGATGCGCCGGCCCGAGCACGGTGACGTACGTGGTCACCACTGCCGAAGATCGCTCGCCGCGGTTCGGCTTCATCGTCAGCAAGCAAGTGGGGAACGCTGTGACCCGCAATACTGTCCGCCGCCGGCTGAAAGCCGTGTGTGCCGAAGTGTTGCCCGGAGTCCGCGTCGGCGCAGATGTGGTCATCCGCGCCCTCCCCAACTCGGCAATCGTCGACTACGCGCAGCTCCGCGACGAAGTCTCGCGGTGCCTCCACCGGAAAGCCGCGGCGTGAGCGCCTCGACCCTGCCCATGTCGTCGACCGGCGACGGTGCGCTCGCGGCATCCGAGGCGCTGCGCTCCGTGCCCCTTCTTCCGCGCAACGTCGTCCTCGCGCTCCTGCACGGCTATCGCGCCACCATCTCCCACGTCTACGGCGACGTGTGCAAGTACTACCCGTCCTGCTCGGCCTACGCGGTCGGCGCGGTCCAGCAGCATGGAGCGATCAAAGGTGCGGCCCTCACTGCCGCGCGCCTCGCTCGATGCCACCCCTGGGCCCAGGGCGGGATCGATGACGTGAAGCCGCACGCGCACTTCCGTCATGACCTGACTCCGCACGGATTCGTCGTGCCCCCCAGAAAGGACTGATCCGTGCTGGATCTTCTCTTTGCCGCCGCGACACCGTCGCCGGCTGTTCCCACTCCGACGACACCGATGCCGACCACCGGCCTCGACTTCTTCAGCACGATCATGTGGCCGTTCAAGTTCGTCGTCGAGGCGATCCTGGTGTTCTGGCACTGGGTGTTCACCTCGATCGGTATGGAAGCCGACGCCGGCATCACCTGGGTGCTGTCGATCGTGGGCCTCGTGATCGTCGTCCGGTCGGCGCTGATCCCCCTCTTCGTGCGGCAGATCAAGAGCCAGCGCAAGATGATGGAAATCGCCCCTGAACTGCGAAAAGTTCAGGAGAAGTACAAGGGCAAGAAGGATCAGCTCTCGCGTGAGGCGATGAGCCGCGAGACGATGGCGCTGTACAAGAAGCACGGCACCACCCCGGTGTCGAGCTGTCTGCCGCTCCTCGTGCAGATGCCCATCCTGCTCGGCATGTTCTACACGCTCTCCGACGTCAAGAAGCACGCCGAGTGGAGCCTGGGCGGCGTGGGCCCCCTGAACGTCGAGCTCACGAAGCAGTTCTACGACGCACAGCTGTTCGGGGTCGCTCCCCTGCACGTCAACATGATCGAGGCGATGAACGCCGGCGAGACCGTCACCGTCGTCATCCTCATCGTCCTCGTGATCCTGATGATCGCGTCGCAGTTCTTCACTCAGCTGCAGATCATCTCGAAGAACCTGTCGCCCGAGGCCAAGACCGGCCAGGCGTACCAGATGCAGAAGATCATGCTCTACGTGCTGCCGCTGGCCTTCATCTTCTCGGGTGTCTTCTTCCCGCTCGGCGTCGTTTTGTACTGGTTCACCTCCAACATCTGGACGATGGTGCAGCAGTTCATCGTCATCCGGAATCTCCCCACGCCCGGCTCGGATGCCGCGAAGGCCCGCGAAGAGCGCCTTGCGCGCAAGGGCAAGGCACTCGACGCGCAGGGCAAGATCATCCCGCTGGAGAAGTACCAGGCCGAGCAGAAGCGCCTGTACGAAGAGGCGCAGAAGGCGAAGGCCGAGGCTCCCAAGCGCCAGCAGCCGGTGAACAAGCAGCGCGCGAAGAAGCAGGCGCAGAAGAAGACCAACCCCCCTACGGAATCCTGAAAGACCCGCGAGGATCATCATGACCACCACTCCCGAACAGGACACCACCCGTCCGACGGCCACCGTCGAGCAGCTCGAGCAGGAGGGTGACGTCGCGGCCGACTACCTCGAGGGCCTTCTCGACATCGCGGACATCGACGGTGATCTCGCCCTCGATGTGCGCGCGGGTCGCGCTTACGTCTCCGTCGAGAACGAAGACGATGCCGCGCTGGCGCTGATCTCGCAGCCCGACACGGTTCAGGCTCTCCAGGAGCTCACCCGCATCGCGGTGCAGACCAAGACCGGTCGTTTCTCGCGGCTGATCCTCGACGTCGGTGGATCGCGTGATGCCCGCCAGCAGCAGCTCGAGAAGCTCGTCGACCGTGCGATCGCGCGGCTCGATGAGGGCGTCTCGCAGGCATCCCTCCCCGCCATGTCGAGTTACGAACGCAAGCTCGTGCACGACATCGTCTCGGAGCGCGGCTTCGTCTCCGAGTCGTACGGCGAGGGCGCTGACCGTCACACGGTCATCAGCCGCGGTTGATGTTTCACGTGAAACACGCCTGATGCTCGAGCAGGAACCTGAGGTCACCGCCGAGATCTTCGGCACCCGCCTGGATGTGGCACGGCGCTTCACGACCGCGCTGGCGCAGCACGGCGAAGAGCGTGGCCTGATCGGGCCGCTCGAGCTCCCCCGCTTGTGGAGCCGGCACATCCTGAACTCGGCCGTCGCGGCGCGGCTGTTCGCGTCAGGAGCGCGTGTCGGAGACATCGGTTCGGGCGCCGGCCTCCCTGGCCTCGTGCTGGCGATCTCGCGGCCCGAAGTCCAGTGGGTGCTCATCGAGCCGATGGAACGCCGTGTGGCGTGGCTGAACGAGCAGGTCGACGACCTCAGACTGGACAACGTCGAGGTCGTACGCGCGCGGGCTGAAGATTGGAAACGCGGGCCGGTCCTGGATGCTGTGACTGCACGCGCGGTCAGCGCACTGCGGACATTGATTCCGCTGACAGCGCCGCTTGTGCGCGATGGCGGAGAGCTGATCCTCTTGAAGGGTGCGAACGCGGCCAATGAGATCGCCGCGGCCGAGAAGCAGATCCGCAAGTTCCGGTTGTCGGATGTGCGGGTCGAGCCCGTCGGTGAGGGCCTGATCTCCGAGCCGACGCGCGTCATCCGCGCCACCGTCCGCTGACCCGCCCATCTTCTCGGTGGTTGAGTAGGCGCCCCCGGCGCCGTACCGAAACCACACCCCCCCGCTGTTTCACGTGAAACATCGCCGTGTGATCTCGCCATACCAGCGCTGCGCGCTCGCACTCGATCACCGCGTCCAAACCCGGTGGTTGACTAGGCGCCCCAGGCGCCGTACCGAAACCACTGTCCATCTCCGTTTCACGTGAAACATCGCCGTGTGATCTCGATACACGAGCGCTGCGCGCTCGCACTCGATCACCGCGTCCAAACCCGGTGGTTGAGTAGGCGCCGCAAGGCGCCGTACCGAAACCACTGTCCAACTCCGTTTCACGTGAAACATTCCTTCTCCACAGTGACGTGTCTCACCCAACTGTCCACGGACGGGCCCCTCGTCCGCTTAGTGTTCGCACCACGCAGCCATGCTGGGGCCATGCCCTTCATGTACATCCTCGAGTGCGCCGATGGCAGCTACTACGTCGGCAGCTGTCGAAGCTTGGACCAACGGGTGTGGCTCCACAGCATCGGAGAGGGCGCGGAGTACACCAAGCGGCGGCTCCCGGTGACCCTGGTCCACTACGAGGAGTACGGCAACGTCCACGATGCCTTCGGACGGGAGAAGCAGGTGCAGGGATGGAGCCGCGCGAAGCGCCGGGCGCTGATCGATGGTGAGTGTGGGCGTCTCGCCGGCCTCAGTCGGAAGAACTTCGATCAGTGCGGAGATGTCGACCCGACAGACTGAGCTGATCTCGGTACGCGAGCGCTATGCGCTCGCACTCGATCACCGGGGATGGTGCTCCCGGTGGTTGAGTAGGCGCCACAGGCGCCGTACCGAAACCACGTGTCCGTTTCACGTGAAACATCTGCCGTGATCTCGGTACGCGAGTGCTGTGCGCTCGCACTCGATCACCGGGACTTGTGCTGCGCGCTCACGCTTGATCACTGGGGCGGAGCTCCCCGGTGGTTGAGTAGGCGCCGGAGGCGCCGTACCGAAACCACAGCCGCTCCAGGTCAGATATCCGCGTCGGCGGGTGGGGTCGGTCGGCTCGACTACAGTGGAAGCAACCCCGCAAGACAGGAGTCGATGGTGCAGCAATCGGAGAACGCGGAGTCTCCCGCATCCCTCCTCGCTGATAGCCCGATCGCACGCGAACTCGCGGATCTGACGTCGCGCCGGAAGGCGTTGGCGGCGGTGGAGATCGAATTCACTGGTCCGACGCGCGTCGTCACGGTGTCGAACCAGAAGGGTGGCGTCGGCAAGACGACGACGACCGTGAATCTGGCGTCCGCGCTGGCTTCGGTCGGCGCGCGAGTGCTGGTGATCGACCTGGACCCGCAGGGAAACGCCTCGACGGCCCTGGGTGTGCCGCACACCGCGGACGTGCCGAGCATCTACGACGTCCTGATCGACGAGTTCCCCCTGGCGGACATCGTCCAGACCAGCCCGGAGTCGCCGCGGCTGCTGTGCGCGCCCAGCACCATCCACCTGGCCGGCGCGGAGATCGAGCTGGTGTCACAGGTGGCGCGCGAGCATCGGCTGCGCACGGCGCTCGACGACTACATTGGGGGACTCGACGAGCGCCTCGACTTCGTGCTGATCGATTGCCCCCCATCCCTCGGCCTGCTGACGATCAACGCGTTCACCGCCGCGCAAGAGCTGCTCATCCCGATTCAGTGCGAGTACTACGCCCTCGAGGGACTGAGTCAGCTGCTCGGCAGTGTGCGGATGATCCAGAAGCACCTGAATCCCCGTCTGCATCTCTCGACGATCGTCTTGACCATGTACGACGGCCGCACCCGCCTCGCGCAACAGGTCGCCGACGAAGTTCGCACGCATTTTCCGCAGGAGGTGCTGGCCACCGTGATCCCGCGCTCCGTGCGGGTGTCGGAGGCGCCCAGTTTCGGCCAGACCGTCATCGCCTACGACGGAGGATCGGCGGGCGCCGTCGCCTACCGCGAAGCCGCCGTCGAGATCGCCCAGCGTGGGTCGGCGCACACCCAGAACGAAGGAGCCCACTGATGGCGAAGAGAACCGGACTGGGCCGAGGCATCGGCGCGCTCATCCCGACGACCGAGTCGACGGAGTCGCGACCGGTCGACGTGTTCTTCCCCGGCGCATCACTGGCGCAGGGTGAGAAAACCCCAGACGAAGCCACGGAACTGCTCGCCGTTCCCGGCACGCGTCTCATCGAGATCGATCCGCATGACATCGTGCCGAACCCGCGCCAGCCGCGGACCAACTTCGACGCGGATGATCTTGCCGAGCTGGTTCACAGCGTTCGGGAGTTCGGTGTTCTCCAGCCGGTCGTGGTGCGCACGAACGAAGAGGGCAAATACGAGCTCATCATGGGTGAGCGTCGCACACGCGCGTCGCGCGAAGCGGGCCTGACGTCGATTCCCGCGATCGTCCGTGAGACCACGGATGAGAATCTTCTCCGCGATGCGCTCCTGGAGAACCTGCACCGCTCCGAGCTGAACCCCCTCGAAGAGGCGTCGGCCTACCAGCAGCTCCTGGAAGACTTCGCCATCACACAGGAGGAACTGGCCCAGCGCATCGGGCGATCGCGGCCCCAGATCAGCAACACGATCCGCCTCCTGAAGCTGCCGATGCCGGTGCAGCAGCGTGTCGCCGCCGGCGTCTTGACCGCCGGCCACGCACGCGCGATCCTGTCACTCGAGGACGTGTCGGCCATGCAGCGTCTGGCCGACAAGATCGTCAACGAAGACCTCTCGGTGCGCGCCGCCGAAGCAGCCGCGAAGATGACGGATGCCGGGGGCGCCCGCCCGGCCGCGCCGAAGGCGGGCGCACGTCGTGCGCACCTGGATGAGGTGGCCGAGCGGCTCGGTGACCGGCTGAACACCAAGGTCAAGATCACATTGACGGCCAGAAAAGGCCAGATCAATATCGATTTCGCCACAATCCAGGATCTCAACCGCATTCTCGACGAGATCGGCGAGACCGGGTACGGATCGCTCTGACGACACGGCTATGAGGTCGTCGTAGGCTGGATGGGTGACGGATGAATCCAGCCTCCCGCGACGCGCCAGCCTCGAGCTGCTGCGCGCGGAGGCGTCGGACGAGCTGTCGGTGCTGATCGAGGAGCGCGTGCGTTCGGGCGAGGATCCGTGGGAGTTCATGGAGGACCTGCCCTCGGTCGATGAACTGGTGGTCCTCACGCTGCGTGCGGAGAACATCTCGTCGGACGGCGGCGCGCGTCCGTCCGCGGCGCGCAACTACCGTGTGCTGCGGCAGATCGCTCTGCAGCATCCCGAGCTCACGCGGGCGGTCTGGCGTCTCCTCGGGAGCGAACCGCACCGCACCTGGGATGCCCGCGTCCGTCCGTGATTCGGACGGACGTTGCGTAGGTAGGAAAAAGCCCCTGACCGGGGTGAATCCGATCAGCGGCCGTGAGATTCCGGGACTCAGGCGAGGTACGCGGCGAGGTCCTGCTCGAGCGCGAACTTCGGCTTGGCACCGATGATCGTCTTCTCGACCTGACCCTTGTTGAAGACCTTCATCGCCGGGATCGACGTGATCTGGTACTCCATCGCGAGGTTCGGGTTCTCGTCGACGTTGAGCTTGAGGATGGTGATCTTCTCGCCGTTCTCCGACTGGATCTCGTCGAGGATCGGGCCGACCATGCGACACGGGCCGCACCACTCCGCCCAGAAGTCGACCAGGACGGGGCCGTCGGCCTCGATGACGTCCTGCTTCCAGGTGCTTTCACTCGTGGCCTTCGAAGTCATTGTTCTTCTCCTTACAGAAGTGTTCGATGGGGTGAACATCGGGATGCCGCGGATTGTTCCGCCGGCATCCGATTCTCAGACAGTGGGCAGCGCGTCGATCTCAGAGGCGTCCACGGCGGGTAACCCCGCCTCGCCGAGCCCGGCGAGGTAGTGCTCGACGTCGAGGGCGGCGACCGTGCCGCTGCCGGCGGCGGTCACGGCCTGACGGTAGGTCGGGTCGATGACGTCGCCCGCGGCGAAGACACCGGGGACCGACGTGCGCGACGACCGACCGTCGACCCAGACGGTGCCCGCATCGGTGAGGTCGAGGATGTCGTGCACGAGGTGCGTGCGCGGGTCGTTGCCGATCGCGACGAACACACCCTCGAGCGCGAGCTCGCGCCGCGAGCCGTCGACCGTGTTCTCCAGGACGACGCCGGTGACGGCCTCGTCTCCGAGGATGTCGACGACCGCGCTGTTCCAGACGAACTCGATCTTCTCGTTGCGCTCAGCGCGCTCCTGCATGATCTTCGATGCGCGCAGCTCGCCGCGGCGGTGGATGACGTAGACCTTCGACGCGAACTTCGTGAGGAAGGTGGCCTCTTCCATGGCGGAATCTCCGCCGCCGACGACCGCGATGACGCGCTCACGGAAGAAGAACCCGTCGCACGTCGCGCAGTACGACACGCCACGTCCGGAGAGGCGGGACTCGCCCTCGATCCCGATCTTCCGCGGGGCGGAGCCGGTGGCGTAGATGAGCGCGTCGGACTCGACGACCTTGCCGGAGCCGAGCGTGACGGTCTTGACCGGGCCGGTGATGTCGAGGGAGACCACATCGTCGTAGACGACCTCCGCGCCGAAGCGCTCGGCCTGCTCCTGCATCTTCGTCATGAGATCGGGGCCCATGATCGCCTCGGGGAAGCCCGGGAAGTTCTCGACCTCGGTGGTGTTCATGAGCTCGCCGCCGGCTTCGACCGAGCTGGCGATGACGAGGGGCGACAGGTTCGCCCGCGCCGCGTAGATCGCCGCGGTGTAACCCGCCGGTCCGGAGCCGATGATGATGACCTGTCGCACGCGAATCCTCCTTGGTGAGCGAGGCCTTATGGGCCTCACCGCAGTCAACCCATGGTAGCCGCGGCGCATTCCCCGCCGATGCGGGCGGCGGCGTGTTCTCAGCGGCCGGTCAGGCGCCGCACCGTGCGCATCGCGATGGCGAGTTCGGGCGCGCGGAGCACCGCCAGCATCGCGACGTAGACAACGAGCGTCACCGCGCCGATGAGCGCGGCTCCCAGGGCTCCCAGGAGGCGGTCGGACGCCGTCCAGCCGGCAGCCCCGCCGAGGAGCGAGAACGTCAGCCACCCGGCCGCGAATGCGGGGAGCGAGGCGAGCAGGAAACGGCCGAGCGCCCGCCAGGTCGCGGCCATCCGCAGCCGACCCGTGTGCCGGCGGAGGAGGCGGAGCGCCACCGGCAGCTGCACGAATGTGGAGAGCGACTGCGTGAGGGCCACACCGGCCGCGAGGAAGGCCAGCGGCATCCATCCCGCACTCACCGCCCACGCGGCCAGGAGCGCCCCGCCGGCGGCCAGCACGCACTGCACGATCGTGAAGAAGAACGGCGTGCGGGTGTCTTGGAACGCGAAGAACGCCCGCCGGACGATGACGAGCACGCCGAACGGCACGAGCGCGATGAGGTAGGCGCACAGCACCCACGCCATCGCGACTGCTCCGTCGGTGCTGTTCGTGAAGATGCGCGAGACCGGGACGGATGCCGCGGCGATCGCGGCCATGAAGCCGAACGCGAAGACGCTGAGCGCGCGGATCGACTCGTCGAGGTTCGGCCCGACCTGATCGACCTCGCCCGCGACGACCTGCTCGGAGAGCCGCGTGAAGTAGGTCGTCGAGATCGACATCGCCACGATCGAGTGCGGGAGCATGAAGATGAGCCACGCGTAGACGATGACGGTGATGCCGGCCGACCCCGATGCCTCCGAGATCACGCGCGACTGCACGATGCCGGCGGCCTGCCCGATCGCCACGGTGAGGAAGGTCCAACCGGCGAGCGTGCCGATGTGGCGGAGGCCCATGCCGCGCCAGCGGAAGTCGGGCCGCACGTGCAGACCGGTGCGGCGCCAGAAGAAGACGAGCACCGCCGCCTGCAGGGCGATGCCCAGGGTCGCCGTGGCGCCCAGCAACGTCACCATCGCACCGCTCCACTCGGCGACCTGGGTGAAGGGCCCACCGAAGACGACCAGGAACACCCCGAAGCCCGCGATCGACACGAGGTTGTTCACGGTGGGTGCCCAGCTGTAGGGGCCGAACACCTTCCGCGCGTTGAGGACTTCACCGAGAAGCGCGTAGAGCCCGTAGAACAGCAGCTGGGGGAGGCACCAGTAGGCCAGCGACACGGCGAGGGCGGTCTGCTCCGGCGTGTATCTCGGCGCGAACAGGGCGATGAGCAGGGGTGCAGCGGCCATGATGACCACCGTCACGGCCACCAGGATGACGGTGCCGAGCGTCAGGAGCTTGGAGACGAAGCGCGAGCCGCCGTCGGTGTGGGCCGCCGCCTTCACGATCTGCGGCACGATGATGCCGGTGATGACCCCCGCCGCGACGAGCTCGTAGATGTTCGTCGGCAGCATGTTCGCCGTCGTGAACGCGTCGGCGGCGCGCGAGCCGTACGACCCGATCACGGCGACCAGCACGACCGACCGGAGGAGCCCGGTCAGGCGCGAGACGAGGGTGCCGGCGCCGATGATGGCGCTCGCTCGGCCCAGACTAGCCATCGGTGCCCTCCTCGGGAACACGCTTCCGGCGCCGGACGATCGTGCGGATCACGCCGAGCACGATCATGACGGTGACGATCGAGATGAGTACGACGATGCCCACCGATTCCCACTCGGCGCGCACCGACACATCGACCGACACCGGGTCGCCGATCGCGATCATGGAGGGGCTTCGCAGCTGCACGGTGAGATTCGACTCGCCACTGCCGACACGGGCCTCGATGGGCACCTCGGCGCGGGAGTTCTGGCGCGCACCGGCCTGGATCGGTGTGGTGTTCTGCACGATCACCCGGGGATCGTTGGGCGTCGTGATCAGCACGAGGTTGACCGGCCACGGCAGGTCGTTGCGGATCGTGAACCCGAGCGACGCGCTCGAGGCGGCGAGGGTGAGCCCCGACGGCTGCATGACCGCGACGGAATCGAGGGTGGCTCGACTCGCGGCGCGGTGCGTCGTGACGGCATCGGCGAAGCCGGCGGCATCCGGAAGCCAGGCGTTGCCGATGAGCTGCAGGATGGCGGTGCGTTCGGGCCCCGTGAGCACGGTCGGGTCGGTGAGGATCGACGAGAAGCTGCCGAGTTGCGTCTCGTCGGTGAGGAACTCGGTGAGGGCGGTGACGCGCGCGGCGTCGGGCTCGACGTCGCCGAGGCTCACGGGCGCCGCCTCGACGGTGAGTAGATCGCCCAGCGAGGCGGGTGTGCGTCCGGTGAGGCCGAAGGCCGCGCCGACGGCGTCGCGGAGGGCACTGGCCGAGCGGGATGCCGCACGGTCGACCGTCACGAGGAGCCCGGCGCCGGGGGTCGCGGCGTTCGCGAGCGC
>JACEFY010000040.1 GCA_016807485.1 Stenotrophomonas maltophilia
CCGGCGAGCTGCGCCTGGCGCATCGCGACGCCAGCCTCGACGAACTCGGCCATCACGCCGACCCGCCGATGACGAAGGATGCCGTCGCCGGCCGCATCCGGCGCCTCCTCGCGATGGCCGACAAGAAGGCCGTGCAGGATGGCATCCCGGGCACCGACTCGGCCGTGCCGGAGGGCATGGAGGACTGACTCCTCCGTCACATACCGTCGATCGGGAAGCAACCCCCTGCTGTCGGCGTTGCCCCTGTCAATAGGATGAAGACGTCCCTTCGCCGCGCATCGTCGCGGCGCCGACAGGAAGAAGACAGTATGGCGAAGTACACCCTCCCCGATCTCCCGTACGACTTCGCGGCTCTCGAGCCGCACATCAGCGGCAAGATCATGGAGCTGCACCACGACAAGCACCACCAGGCGTATGTCACGGGGGCCAACACGGCGCTCGAGCAGCTCGCCGAGGCACGCGACTCGGGAAACCTCGCGAACGTCAACAAGCTCGAGAAGGACCTCGCGTTCAACCTCGGCGGTCACGTCAACCACTCCATCTTCTGGACGAACCTGTCCCCGGAAGGCGGCGGTCAGCCCGAAGGCGAGCTGAAGGCGGCGATCGACGACAACTTCGGCGGGTTCGAGAAGTTCCAGGCGCACTTCACGGCTGCCGCGACCGGCATCCAGGGGTCCGGCTGGGCCGTGCTGAGTTGGGACACGATCGGAGAGCAGCTGATCATCCAGCAGCTCTTCGACCAGCAGTCCAACACGGCGCAGGGGACCATCCCGGTCTTCCAGCTCGACATGTGGGAGCACGCTTTCTACCTCGACTACCTCAACGTCAAGGCCGACTACGTGAAGGCCGTCTGGAACATCGCGAACTGGCAGAACGTCGCCGAGCGCTTTTCCACGGCACGCGAGAAGACGTCGGGCCTGCTCGCGTAGTAGGGTCGTGACCAGGTGAGGATGCCGGGTTCTTCTCCCGGCAACGGGGTCGGACCCCGGCATCCTTTTCTGTCCAACAGAAGCGTTTCGGGTGTGCCGCAGGGGTGCGCCGGCGCGACATACAACGGGAGACAACGTGTCTGTCAAGATCGGAATCAACGGCTTCGGCCGTATCGGACGTAACTTCCTCCGCGCGGCTCTCGCGCAGGGAGCTGACCTCGAGATCGTCGCGGTGAACGACCTCACCGACAACAAGACCCTCGCCCACCTCCTCAAGTACGACTCCGTCGGCGGGCGCCTCGACGCCGAGGTCTCGTACGACGCCGACTCGATCACCGTCAACGGCAAGAGCATCAAGGTCTTCGAAGAGCGCGACCCCGCCAACCTCCCCTGGGGCGACCTCGGTGTCGACATCGTCATCGAGTCGACCGGGCGCTTCACGAACGCCGCCGACGCGAAGAAGCACATCGCGGGCGGCGCGAAGAAGGTCATCATCTCGGCCCCCGGCACCGACGTCGACGGCACGTTCGTCATGGGCGTCAACGACGGCGACTACGACTCGGCCACGATGAACGTGATCTCGAACGCGTCGTGCACCACGAACTGCCTGGCGCCCCTCGCGCAGGTCTTCAACGACAACTTCGGCATCGAGCGCGGCTTCATGATGACCGCCCACGCCTACACGGCCGACCAGAACCTGCAGGACGGCCCGCACAGCGACCTCCACCGTTCGCGCGCCGCGGCGATCAACATCGTCCCCGCGTCCACCGGTGCCGCCAAGGCGATCGGCCTGGTCCTCCCGGAGCTCCAGGGCAAGCTCAGCGGCTCGTCTTACCGCGTGCCCGTCCCCACCGGCTCGATCGTCGACCTCACGATCGTCACGCCCACCGAGGGCCTGACCGCCGAGGTCATCAACGCGGCGTACAAGAAGGCCGCGACCGAGGGCGCCCTCGTCGGCTACCTGAAGTACAACGAGGACCCGATCGTCTCCAGCGACATCCAGCTCGACCCGCACTCCTCGGTCTTCGACGCCGGCCTCACCAACGTGTCGGGAAACCTCGTGAAGGTCTCGTCCTGGTACGACAACGAGTGGGGCTACTCGAACCGCCTCGTCGACCTCACCGAGCTCGTCGCCGACAAGCTCTAAGGACTCACCATGGCTCTGCGCACCCTCGATTCCCTGGGTTCGCTGGCCGGTAAGCGCGTCATCGTCCGTGTTGACTTCAACGTCCCTCTGAAAGAGGGCGTCATCACGGACGATGGCCGTATCCGGGCGGCTCTTCCCACCCTCAACCATCTCCTGAACCAGGGCGCGCGCGTCATCGCGTGCTCGCACCTCGGACGGCCCGATGGCGCCCCCGACGCGAAGTACAGCCTCGAGCCCGTCGCACAGCGGCTCTCCGAGCTCCTCGGCGCCCCCGTCGCGTTCGCACGCGACACGGTGGGGGAGTCGGCACGGGATGCCGCCGCGGCCCTCGATGACGGCGAGATCGCCGTCATCGAGAACCTTCGGTTCAACCCGGGCGAGACCGCGAAGGACGACGTCGAGCGCCGTGCGTTCGCAGAGCAGCTGGCCGCTCTCGGCGACGCGCTCGTGTCGGACGGCTTCGGTGTCGTGCACCGCAAGCAGGCCTCGGTGTACGAGCTTGCCGAGCTCCTGCCGTCCGCGGCGGGCTTGCTGATCGAGAAGGAGGTCGACGTCCTCGACCGCCTTACGGAGAACCCGGAGCGGCCGTACGCCGTCGTCCTCGGCGGCTCCAAGGTGAGCGACAAGCTGGGGGTCATCGAGCACCTGCTGCCGCGCGCCGACAAGATCCTCGTCGGCGGGGGCATGCTCTTCACCTTCCTCGCCGCGCAAGGGCACAAGGTCGGCAAGAGCCTGCTCGAGACCGATCTCATCGATACGGTCCGCGGCTACATCGCGACGGCGCAGGAGCGCGGTGTCGAGCTCATCCTCCCGGTCGACGCGGTGATGGCTGCGGGCTTCGCCGCCGACGCCGATCACGTGGTCGCCGCGGCGGATGCCCTCGAAGACACCCCCTTCGGCGCCGACGGCATGGGCCTGGACATCGGACCCCGATCGGCCGACCTGTTCGCCGACGCGATCCGGAGCTCGAAGACGGTGTTCTGGAACGGCCCGATGGGCGTCTTCGAGATGCCCGCGTTCGCGGCCGGCACCAAGACGGTGGCTTCGGCCCTCACGGAGGTCGACGGCCTCTCCGTCGTCGGCGGCGGCGACTCCGCCGCGGCCGTGCGTCAACTCGGCTTCGCCGACGACCAGTTCGGTCACATCTCCACGGGTGGCGGCGCCAGCCTGGAGTTCCTGGAGGGCAAGAAGCTCCCCGGGCTCGAGATCCTCGGATGGGAAAGCTGATGCCACGTACACCGCTCATCGCGGGCAACTGGAAGATGAACCTCGACCACCTCCAGGCGGTCGCGTTCGTGCAGAAGCTCCACTGGACGCTCAAGGAAGCCGGCCACGACACCGGTTCCGTCGAGGTCGCGGTCTTCCCGCCGTTCACCGACATCCGCACCGTGCAGACGTTGCTGGATGCCGACAAGATCCCGTTCTCGCTCGGTGGCCAGGACCTGTCGACGAAGGATGCGGGCGCGTACACGGGGGAGATCTCGGGCGCGTTCCTGAAGAAGCTCGATTGCAGCTACGTGCTCATCGGGCACTCCGAGCGCCGCGAGTACCACGGTGAGACCGACGAGGTCGTCGCCGGCAAGGTGCAGGCCGCGCTCCGTCACGGGCTCGTCCCCGTGATCTGCGTCGGCGAGACGCTCGAGCAGCGGGAGGAGTCGGGCCCGACGGCCGTGTCGGTCGCCCAGTTGCAGGCCGCGCTCGAGGGCGTGCCGGCCGACGCCGACATCGTCGTGGCCTACGAGCCGGTCTGGGCCATCGGCACCGGTCAGGTCGCCTCGCCCGAGCAGGCGCAGGAGGTCTGCGTCGCGCTCCGCGCGGTCATCGCAGACGTCCTCGGGGCCGATGGGGCCGAGCGCACGCGTGTGCTGTACGGCGGTTCGGTGAAGTCCGGCAACGTGGCGAGCTTCCTCCGGGAGCCCGACGTCGACGGTGCGCTCGTGGGCGGGGCGAGCCTCGTCGTCGACGAGTTCGCCGCGATCGTCCGGTACCAGAAGCACGTCGGCGTCTGACGACTCACGACGGGCTCGGGGATGAGAGTCTCCGAGCCCGTCGCCGGTATACTTGCTCCCTGTGCGCCCTGTCGCGGGCGCCGCGAAAGGCGTCATCGATCGTGGACATCCTCGAGTTCGTACTCCAGGTGCTGCTGGGAATCACCAGCCTCCTGCTGACTCTCCTGATCCTCCTGCACAAGGGCCGCGGTGGCGGCCTCTCCGACATGTTCGGTGGCGGCATGAGCTCGGCGATGGGATCGTCCGGTCTCGCCGAGCGCAACCTCAACCGCTTCACGGTCGTCCTGGCGCTCGTCTGGTTCGTGGCGATCGTCGCTCTCGGCCTCATCACGAAGTTCGCGGGCATCTGATGGCCTCCGGAGGAAACGCGATCCGCGGCACCCGCGTCGGCGCGGGCCCCATGGGCGAGCAGGACCACGGGCATCACGCCGATCGCATCTCGATCTCCTACTGGGACGCACTCGGCAACGAGACGGTGCGGCACTTCGCGGCCGGCATCGCCGAAGAGGAGATCCCCGAGACGATCGACTCGCCGCACTCGGGCCTGCCCGCCGGGCGCGACAAGGAGAACCCCCCGGCGCTCGCGAAAGCGGAGCCCTACAAGACTCACCTCGCCTACGTGAAGGAACGCCGCACGGAGGACGAGGCCGAGACCCTGCTCGAAGACGCTCTGCAGCAGCTGCGCGAGCGGCGCGGCCAGGACTGACCGCGCCGGCGAACCGGAGCCGGAGCTCGGCTCAGTACTCGCCGTCGATCAGTTCAGCGGGGACGTTGGTGGCGGCGGCCTCGTCGACGAACAGGATCGTGCGCTTGCGCCCCTTGGCGCCCGCAGCGGGCACCGTCTCGTAGCTCGCTCCCGCCAGGGCCAGTCCGAGAGCGGCGGCCTTGTCGGTGCCGACGACGACCATCCACACGCGCTTCGACGAGTTCAGCACCGGGCGCGTCAGCGTGATGCGCGTCGACGGCGGCACCGGTGAGTCGTAGACGGCGGCGACGGCCCGGTCCTTGATCTGGATCTCGGCGCGGTCGGGGAAGAGCGACGCGATGTGCGCGTCGGGTCCGACACCGAGGAAGAGGACGTCGAACGACGGCCACGGCTGGTCGTCCTGTCCGAAGCGGGCGAGTTCGGCCGCGTAGGCCTCAGCCGCGGCATCCGCGTCGCCGCCGTCGTCCGCGGCCCCGATCGCGTGGACGTTGTCCGCGGGCACATCGATCGTGTCGAGGAAGGCCGCCCGCGCCCCACGTTCGTTGCGCAGCTCATCGCCGCGGTCGACGAAGCGCTCATCGCCCCACCAGAAGTGCACGCGCGACCAGTCGATCGACTCTCGGGCGGGGTCCGCCCCGGCCGCCTCGAGCACCTGCGTGCCGATCATGCCGCCGGTGAGACCCACGTGCACCGTCTTACCCATCGCGGTGCGCTTGCCGATCCGCTGGATGAGGCGACACGCGACGTCGGCGGCGACCGTGGCCGGATCAGGGCTGATCACGACACGCTTGTCCGTCCAGAACTCGGCCATGTGAGACTCCTACGTCGTCGCGGGCCCGAGCAACTCCCAGCCCTCCGTGATCACTCGACCATACAAGACGTCCGGATCGAGCCGGCGCAGCTCCTCGGCGAGGCACTCGCGCAGCGTGCGACGCGGGAGGACGATGTCGTGCGAGGGCTGCCCGGGCTGCGTGAGCGTCGCGTCGATGTCGTTGCTGCGCTGCAGCACGATGTCGCCGCCCGCACGCACGAGACGCACGAGCTGGATGCCGTGGGCCCACTCCTCGGGCGGAGAGTAGCGCCAAGAGACCGGCACGCCGAGCTTCAGGCGCAGCCAGGCGGCGAGAAGTCCCGTCGATGGGGAGCTGCCCGCCCCGACGACCTCGATGGCCGTCACCGGCTCGTACGGCGGCTGATCGAGCACCGCGGCGAGCTGCTCGCGCCAGTGGGTGAGGCGGGTCCACGCGAGATCGGTGTCGCCGGGCGCGTAGGAGGGGCCGAGCGCGGAGAGGCGGTCTTTCGCGAACGGCTTCGTCGAGGCATCCGTGATGCGGCGCTGGGCCATCCGGCCGATGGGCGACTGCGCCGGCTCCGCCGGCGGGAAGTCGGGCCACCACGCCACGACGGGGGCGTCAGGCAGCAGGAGGCCCGTGATGAGGCCCTCCTCGTTGCTGGCCGCATCCCCTGTCGCACGCAGGACGACGACCTCGCTCGCGCCGGCGTCGCCGCCGACGCGGATCTGTGCGTCGAGCTTCGCCGGGCCCTCGGGGTCGGTGATCAGCACGATCACGCGCATCGGGTGCTCACGGGACGCGTCGTTGGCGGCCTCGATCGCCTCCTCCTGGAGACCATGTGTCGTCACGATGACGAGGGTCAGCACGCGACCGAGGGCGACGGCGCCGCCCTCTTCGCGCACGCTCACGAGCGAACGGGCGATCTTGGACACCGTGGTGTCCGGCAGGTCGACGATCACGGGCGCCTCCAGACGCGGCCGTCACGGGCCAGGAGTTCATCGGCGGACGGGGGACCCCACGAACCGGGGGTGTACTGCTCGAGCGGGTCGTGCTGACCGGCCCAGTACTCCTCGATCGGGTCGAGGATCTTCCAGGAGAGCTCGACCTCCTCGTGCCGCGGGAACAGCGGCGGATCGCCGAGGAGCACGTCGAGGATCAGACGCTCGTACGCCTCCGGGCTCGATTCGGTGAAGGCGTGGCCGTAGCCGAAGTCCATCGTGACGTCGCGCACCTCGTTCGCGGCCCCGGGCACCTTCGACCCGAAGCGGATCGTCACGCCCTCGTCGGGCTGCACGCGGATCACGAGGGCGTTCTGCCCGAGCTCGAGCGTCTGGTTGCGCTGGAACAGGTGCTGCGGGGCGCGCTTGAAGACGACCGCGATCTCGGTGACACGGCGACCGAGCCGCTTTCCGGTGCGGAGGTAGAACGGGACGCCGGCCCACCGGCGCGTCGCGATCTCGAGCTTCACGGCCGCGTACGTCTCGGTGGTCGAGTCGGGCTTCATCCCCTCCTCGTCGAGGAAGCCGGTGACCTCCTCGCCGCCCTGCCATCCGCCGGCGTACTGCCCGCGTGCGGTGGCGGTGGAGAGGTCTGCGGGCAGGCGGACAGCCGCGAGCACCTTCTCCTTCTCGGAGCGGAGGTCGGATGCCTCCATCGAGATCGGCTCCTCCATGGCGGTCAACGCGAGCAGCTGCAACAGGTGGTTCTGGATGACGTCGCGGGCCGCGCCGATGCCGTCGTAGTAGCCGGCACGACCGCCGACGCCGATGTCCTCGGCCATCGTGATCTGCACGTGGTCGACGTAGTTCGCGTTCCAGATCGGCTCGAACAGCTCGTTCGCGAAGCGCAGCGCGAGGATGTTCTGCACCGTCTCCTTGCCGAGGTAGTGGTCGATGCGGAAGATCGAGTCGGCGGGGAAGGCCACTTCGAGTGCGGCGTTGAGCTCGCGCGCCGTCTGCAGGTCGCTGCCGAATGGCTTCTCGATGACGACGCGTCGCCACGCATCCGGGTTGCCCGACTTGTCGTCGACGAGGCCCGAGTCCTTCAGCTGCTTGGCGACGATCGGGAAGTCGCGCGGCGGGATCGAGAGGTAGAACGCGTGGTTGCCCATGGTCCCGCGATCGACGTCGAGCTTCTCGACCGTCTCACGGAGGCGGCGGAACGCGTCGTCGTCGCCGAACTCGCCGGAGACGAAGCGGATGCCCTGCAGGAGCTGCTTCCAGGTCTCCTCGCGGAACGGCGTGCGCGCGTACTGTCGGACCGCGTCGTGGACGACGTTCGCGAAGTCCTGGTCCTCCCAGTCGCGGCGCGCGAAACCGACCAGTGCGAACCCGGGCGGCAGCAGACCGCGGTTGGCGAGGTCGTACACGGCGGGCATGAGCTTCTTGCGCGACAGGTCGCCTGTGACACCGAAGATGACGAGCGCGCTCGGCCCGGCGATGCGGTTGAGGCGGCGATCGTCGTCGTCGCGCAACGGGTTGTGACCGCGGGCGATCGCGGCGGGCGACTCGGGGCGGGGCCCCGTGGATTCCACTGACATCGGTGGGTGATCTCCTACTGGGCTGCTTCGAACAGCGAAAGGACCTCGACCTGGGGGTCGGTGAGGGTGAGGGTGACGACCGGGCGTCCGTGCGCGACCAGCACAGCGGCGTCTCCCGCGGCCTGCGCAGCGATCAGCTGCCCGAACGTGAACGGGCGCCCGGGGATCTCGAGGTCGACGTCGCCGCCCTCGAGGATCTGCAGGAACACGCCGGTGGCCGGCCCACCCTTGTGGTACTGGCCCGTCGAGTGCAGGAACCGCGGACCCCAGCCGAACGTCGTGGGGCGACCGGTGTCGGCGGCGACGAGTTCGCGGAGGCCCGCGAGCTGCGGTACCGCGAGACGGTCGACGTAGGCCTGGATCGCGACGTAGCCGTCGGAGCCGAGCTGCCCCCAGAGGGCATCCAGCACACCCGCTAGCGTGCCCGACGCCGCCAGGGCGGGATCGGAGACGCGCACCTCCACGCCGTCGGCGGTGAACGCGGGGGGAGTGGGCGCGGGGCGCTGCTCGAGGAGGCCGCGCGTGGCGTCTTTCGCCGACTCGACGTCGGGCTGGTCGAACGGGTTGATCGCGAGCAGACGCCCGGCGATCGCCGTCGCGTACTCCCAGACGATGAGCTGAGCGCCGAGCGATCCGCTGACGAGCACCTCGTCGGGGTACTGTTCGAGGATGCGGAAGTGCACCGCGTCGTCGACCAGTCGCACGATCTGCAGGTCGGCGGGGGTCTGCTCCACCTCGGGTGAGACGGGGAGGAGCACGACCGGGAGGATCCCGGTCCCGTTCTTGCCGGTGGATTCCGCGACGAGCTGCTCGATCCAATCGGGCAGTCCCACGATGTGGGTGCCGTCGCTGACGAGCCCGAGCTTGTCGCGGCGGGGCGACCCGCCCGCGATCGCGGCTGCCAGCACGAGTGCGGGGTTGCGGTGGTCGTCGATCGCGACTTCCAGCAGCGTCGCCTCGGCCTCATCGAGGAGCTCGGTCAGGTCGACGCCGGCGAGCCCGGCCGGCACGAGCCCGAAGGCCGTGAGCGCCGAATAACGGCCGCCGACCGTCGGGTCGGCGGTGAACACGCGGTAGCCCGCCGCCCGGGCCGACTCTTCGAGCGGCGAACCGGGATCGGTGACGACGACGATGCGCTCCGCCGGGTCGATGCCGAGGTCGGTCCACGCTGCCTCGAACGCGCGCCGCGCCGAATCGGTCTCGACGGTCGATCCCGACTTCGACGACACGACGAGCACGGTCTCGGCGGGGCCACCGCCTTCGGCGTCGCCGTCGATCGCGGCGAGCACCTGGCCGGGCGACGTCGAATCGAGGACGACGAGCGGCACGCCGGAGGTCGCGGCGATCACCTCGGGTGCGAGCGACGATCCGCCCATGCCGGCGAGCACCACGCGGGTGATGCCTCGCGAGTGGAGGTCGGCGCGGAGCGCCTCGATCTCGGGGACCAGGGGGCGAGACACCGACACGGCCTGCACCCAGCCGAGTCGGCGGGATGCCTCATCCGCGGCATCCGGACCCCACAGATCCGCGTCGCCGGCGGTGATCCCGCTCGCCACGAGCGAGTCGACGAGCGCCGGGAGCGTCTCGGAGACGACGTCTTTGACGTGTCCCGAGACGTGGATCTCGAAGCTCATCGCTGGCTCTCGGGAGCGCCGGAGAGCGCTGCCGTGACGGTGCCCTGCAGGTCGTGCCAGGAGGCGATGAACTTCTCGACGCCCTCGTCCTCCAGGAGCTGAGTGACGTCGGTGAGGTCGACGCCGACGGCGGCGAGGTTGTCGAAGACGGCGTGCGCATCGGCATAGTTGCCGGTGATCGTGTCGCCGGTGACGACGCCGTGGTCGAACGTCGCCTCGAGGGTCTTCTCCGGCATGGTGTTGACGGTGCCGGGGGCGACGAGCTCGGTCACGTAGAGGGTGTCGGGGAGGGCCGGGTCCTTGACGCCGGTGGAGGCCCACAGCGGGCGCTGCACGTTGGCGCCGAACGCGATGAGGTCCTGCGCGCGCTTCTCGGCGAAGCGCTGCTCGAACAGCTCGTACGCGAGGCGCGCGTTGGCCAGGCCCGCCTTCGACTTCAGGCCGAGGGCCTCGTCGCTGCCGATCGCGGTCAGGCGCTTGTCGACCTCGGTGTCGACACGCGACACGAAGAACGAGGCGACCGAGTGGATGCCGGAGAGATCGACGTCGCCGCTGTGAGCGCGCTCGAGACCGGCGAGGTAGGCGTCGATGACCTCGGCGTAGCGCTCGAGGCTGAAGATGAGCGTCACGTTGACCGAGATGCCGGCCGCGATGACGTCGGTGATCGCGGGGAGTCCGGCCTTGGTCGCGGGGATCTTGATGAGGACGTTGGGACGGTCGACCTGGGCGTACAGCTTCTTCGCCTCGGCGACGGTGGCGGCGGTGTCGTGTGCGAGGTCGGGCGAGACCTCGATCGACACGCGCCCGTCGACACCGGCGGTGGCGTCGTAGATCGGACGGAAGATGTCGCACGCGCTCTGGACGTCGGTCGTGGTCAGCGCGAAGATCGTGTCGTC
>JACEFY010000395.1 GCA_016807485.1 Stenotrophomonas maltophilia
CAGCCGCAGGTAGGGCCCGGTGGTCGCGGGACAGAGCCCCAGCCCCTGCGCCTGCGCGGCAGCGAAGATCTGCGGCAGCGTGGCGCCGTCGGAGCGGCCGAGCTCCGCCACCGTGCGGCGGACGACGCGGACCACCTCGCGGTCGTGCTCGTCGAAGGCCGGCTGCGCGATGAGCACGTCGGCGTGCTCGTTGAGCGCTACGCCGTGCGCCTGCAACGCCTCGCGGAGGTCGGTGCGCGACAAGCCGCCGACCTCCACCTCCATCGGCTCGACGGAGGGGCCGACGGTGCTGCGCTCGTGATCATCCACCGATCCAGGCTACGCACCGCGCGACGCGATCTGAATGTCGGCTTCGACGAGGCGCCGCGGTGCTGGCCGTCCCCGCACCCCCCCTTCGTCAGCGGAAGTCGCGCGAGCGATGCTGCACGCCGACCCGCAGATCTTCGAAGGCGTCGGCGAGCAGGTTCGTCACCCCCTCCGGCGAGCGCTCCAGGATGCCGCGCGCGATGAGCGCCGGGCTGTCGCGCAGCACCCGCCGATACCGATTCCACACGCCGACCGAGCACACGACGTTGACGAGACCGTGCTCGTCCTCGAGGTTGATGAAGGTGATGCCGGATGCCGTCGCCGGCCGCTGGCGGTGCGTCACCAGCCCCGCCACCTCGACCCGCCGGCCCTCTTCGTGCGTGCGGAGCTCGCGGGAGGACAGCACGCCCCGGGCATCGAGCGGCGCCCGGTAGTGGACGAGCGGATGGTCATCGGTGGAGATACCGGTGGCCCAGAGGTCGGCGGCCAGCAGGTCGTAGCTGGACTGATCGCCGAACAGCGGCGGCTGCACCGACATGAGTGATCCGGCGAGGAACTCGCTGCGGTCCTGCGCCGCATCGCCGGCGAGCCAGATGCCCTCGCGCCGGGTGATGCCCATGCTCTCGAACGCGCCCGCGGTCGACAGCGCCTCGACCTGTGCGGCGGTGGCCCCCGTGCGGCGCACGAGGTCGCGCAGATCGCGGAACCCGCCGTGCGCCGTCCTCTCGGCGACGATCCGTTCGGCGAGGGGCGTACCGACACCGGTGACCGAGGCGAGCCCGAGTCGCACCGCCGACCCGCCGTCGCGCCGGTGCGCCGCCGACACGTCCGGCGCCGCCGCATCGAAGACCGGCACCGGCGGCTGGTGCCGGTCGGTGCACGCGTCGAGGCCGGTCGGAGACGGCGGCGCGCCCGAGTCGGCCACGGACTCGAGGCACGCATCCACCGCGGAGGCATGGATGTCGGGGCGGCGCACCGTGACGCCGTGGCGACGGGCATCGGCGGTGAGGGTGGCGGGTGAATAGAAGCCCATCGGCTGGGCGCGCAGCAGCGCCGCCAGGAACGCCGCCGGGTAGTGCAGCTTGAGCCACGACGATGCGTAGACGAGCAGCCCGAACGACAGCGAATGGCTCTCGGCGAACCCGAAGTTGGCGAACGCCTGGATCTTCGCGTAGATGTCGTCGGCGGCATCCCCCACCAGCCCGTTGGCCGCCATGCCGGCATAGAGCTTCGTCTTCACCGACTCGATCCGCTCGATGCCGCGCTTGGAGCCCATCGCGCGGCGGAGCACATCGGCATCCTCCCCGCTGAGATCGCCCACGGCCATGCCCATCTGCATGAGCTGTTCTTGGAAGATCGGAATGCCATAGGTGCGCTCGAGCACCGGGATGAGTTTCTCGTGCGCGTACGTCACCTTCTCGTGCCCGAGCTTGCGCCGCACGTAGGGATGCACCGCGCCGCCCTGGATCGGCCCTGGGCGGATGAGGGCGATCTCGACCACGAGATCGTAGAACTTCCGCGGCTGCAGGCGCGGCAGCAGCCCCATCTGCGCGCGCGATTCGACCTGGAACACCCCGATCGAATCGGCCCGGCACAGCATGTCGTAGACGGCCTGCTCCTCTTTGGGCAGCGTGTCGAGAGCCCACCGCTCCCCGGTCGCCACGGCGATCTCGTCGAAGCAGTACTGGATCGCCGCCAGCATGCCGAGCCCCAGCAGGTCGAACTTCACGAGCCCCATCCAGGCGGCGTCATCCTTGTCCCACTGGATGACGGTGCGGTCCTCCATGCGCGCGTGCTCGATGGGGACGACCTCCCCGACCGGACGGTCGGTGAGCACCATGCCGCCGGAGTGGATGCCGAGGTGCCTCGG
>JACEFY010000396.1 GCA_016807485.1 Stenotrophomonas maltophilia
GCGCTTGCCGCACACGACGAGTCCGGCGCGCAGCGCCCCCGCCGCCACGAGACCGCGCAGCCGCGTGACGATCTTTCTGACCACGGCGCCGTCCACGGCATCCGAACTCACCTCGACGTCACCGCGCACGACGTAGGCGCCGTTCTCGGCGATGTAGTCGAGCTCGCCGTCCACACCGGCGAACATCGTCTGCAGGGTGGCCAGCTGACGCCCGCTCGCCGGCGCGAACGCGACACCGCGCTCGCGGAGACGCTCGAGCAGCGGCCAGAGCTCCTGCGGGAT
Organism: Stenotrophomonas maltophilia; assembly: GCA_016807485.1. Classification (GTDB taxonomy): domain Bacteria; phylum Actinomycetota; class Actinomycetes; order Actinomycetales; family Microbacteriaceae; genus Microbacterium. The sequence goes on from JACEFY010000396.1 coordinate 283, forward strand.
CGATCCGTCCGGCCGCAGCAGGGTGCCGTCCATGTCGACGGCGATCAGGCGGATGTCGGGTGGGGTCACCCCTCCATCCTCCCGCACCGGACGGTTCGGGATATCCCGAACGGAAGCTTCGGGATGCCTCGGCGGCGGCGCGGGCGGTGGCGCCCCTACCGTGGAGCCATGACCACCGTCACGCTCACTTCCGCCCCACCCGCCGCACGTCGGCGCGTCGGCGTCGCCACCCATCTCGGTGCCCTCGCGCAGCTCGCGGCCGTCGGGGCCGTCGGCTCACTCGTGTTCGCCGCGCTCGCCACCCTGCTCAGCATCGGCATCAGCCTGGTGCTCGTCGTCGGCATCGGGCTGCTGTTCCTCCTCGGCTTCCTCTACCTCCTGTGGGCGACCGCGTGGGCGGAGACCGAACGTGTCGAAGGCCTCTACGGCTACGGTCTGCCGGCGCTGCATCTGCGCCGAAGCGGCCGGCCCGGTTTCGGCGGATGGATGCGGACCCTCTGGCAGCAGTTCACCGACGGCCCGATGTGGCGCGCCGTCGCCAGCGCGGCGATCGCGACCGTGCTCGGCCTCATCGTGCTGCCGACGGTCACGGGGCTCATCGCCTCGGTCGGGCTGCTCGTCGCACCGCTGTCCGACCGCGGCGTCTCCCGACTCGCGGGCACCGGCATCGAGATCGCCTCCGGCTGGGCGGTCGCACTCGGCGTGCTCGGCATCGTCGTCGCCCTGGCGGCGCTCCTCGGCATCGCCCTCCTCCACGGGGTGCTGACCCGCGCGATCCTCGTGCCTTCCCGCGAGGCCCAGCTGGCCGCCGAGGTCCGCGCCGCCGGAGCGCAGCGCGCCGGAGCCGTGCGGGCGAGCGAGGTCGAACGCACCCGCATCGAGCGCGACCTGCACGACGGTGTCCAACCTCGGCTCGTCTCGCTCGGCATGACGCTGGGCCTCGCGCAGCAGAAGATCGACACCGACCCCGACGCAGCCAAGGCCCTCATCGACGAAGCCCACACCTCCACGAAGGCGGCCATCACCGAGCTGCGCCAGCTCGCCCGCGGCATCCACGCGTCGGTCCTCGACGATCGGGGTCTGGATGCCGCCCTCAGCGCCCTGGCCGCGCGCTCCCCCATCCCCGTCGCCCTCGACGTGCGCATCGACGGCCGGTGCAGCGCCACCGCGGAGGCGGCCGTGTACTTCGCCGTCGCGGAGTCGCTCACCAACGCGGCGAAGCACTCGCGCGGGTCGGCCGCGCGCGTCGTCGTGCGACGCCGCGACGACGGCACCGTCTGGGCGCGGATCGAGGACAACGGCATCGGCGGCGCACGCGTGCTTCCGGGCGGCGGCCTCGACGGCATCACGAACCGCATCCTCGCCGCAGGCGGCACCGCCCGTCTCGAGAGCCCCGCCGGCGGACCGACCTCCCTGGAGGTGAGCGTCCCGTGCGCATCCTGATCTGCGAAGACTCCGCGCTCCTGCGCGAAGGTCTCGTCCGCGTACTCGCCGACGCCGGTCATGAGGTCGTCGCCGCTCTCCCCGACGCGTCCGCCCTGACGCAGACCGTCGCCGAGACGCAGCCCGATCTCTGCCTCCTCGACGTGCGGCTGCCGCCCACCTTCACCGACGAGGGCATCCGTGCCGCGCTCGCCCTGCGCGGGGCGAACCCGGCGCTCCCCGTCGTCGTGCTCAGTCAGTACGTCGAGGAGCGCTACGCGAGCGAGCTCATCAGCGGTCAGGCCGCTGCGTTCGGCTACCTGCTGAAAGACCGCGTCGCCGACGTCCGCGACTTCCTCGCCTCGATCGAACGCATCGCCGCCGGTGCGACGGTGCTCGATCCGGAGGTGGTCGCCCAGCTGCTCCCCCGCCGCTCCCGCGACGACCGGATGAGCCGGCTCACCGAGCG
>JACEFY010000397.1 GCA_016807485.1 Stenotrophomonas maltophilia
GGGCTCACCGACGACCATGTCCCACTTGTGGCTGGTTCCCGCCGCAGGATCCAGCCACAGGTGGGACATTGCCCGCCCGAAGTGGGACACGGCCGAGTGAGCGGTGCCGTTGCTAGCCCTCCGGCCAGAGCGCCTCGTCATCGGCGGCCGGCTCCTCGAGCGGCACGACCAGAACGGGGCGCGACTGCCGGTGGGCCAGGCGCGCAGCCACCGATCCGGTGAAGAACTCGCGGATCGACTCGCCGAACCCGCGTCGGCGGGTGCCCACCACGATGAGCCGGGCGTGCGCCCGCTCGGCGAGGTGCTTGATCGCCAGGGCCGGGTCGCCGACGAGCTGCGTCGCCGACCACTGCACGTCGATGCCGGCGAGGGCGGATGCCGCGGCATCCTTCACCGCGGTGAACTGGTCGGCCCCCGTGGCCGTGTCGAGGTCGATCGGCGCCGAGTGCACGTAGCCGTCGGGGTCTTCGTAGGTGATGAACCGCGTGACGTCGACATGCGCGACGAGGAGGGGCGCACCGAAGAGCCGGGCATAGCGGGCTGCCTCGGTGAGCACGCGCGGGGGCTGATCCGGGATCGCACCGACGATCACCGCGCCCTGCGGAACGTCGTCGGATGCGTCGGTGCCGGCGTCGGTCATCGTCGTCCCTTCCTCGGCGCCGTGGACGGCGATGTCCGGAAGCACCGTGTTATCCTGAATGCTACTCTTCCCGGCTTCGGGCCGGATCGTGATTGCATCGTGAATGCACCGGACCGTGAGCACAGGCAGTGCACACAGTCCGTGACTCAGAAATGAGGGGGTCTCGCATGGGGCGTGGCCGTCAGAAGGCGAAGCACACCAAGATCGCTCGCGAACTCAAGTACGACACGTACAACGTGAACTACTCCGCGCTCGAAAAGGAACTCGGCCATCCGGACGAGGAGCAGTACGTCGACAAGTGGGCGGATCAGTACGCCGACGACGACGAGGAGCTCGAGACAGCCTGAGGCCCGTCTCGCTCACCGCCACGGCCCGTGGCGGTGCTCCCACTCGTCTTCGATCGTGCGCGGTCGCGACGCGATGACCCCCGCCGGCACGGCGAGCAGCATGAGCGCGCCCAGCATGAGCAGCGGGCCCGTCCAGTCGCCGGTCGCATCGTTGATGAGCGCGAAGGTGAACGGGAACGTCGCCGCCAGCGTGTAGCCGACGCTCTGCACGAATCCGCTCAGAGCGACGGCGCCCTCGTGCGTGCGCGCCCGCAGCTGGATGAGCACGAGCGCCACCGGGAAGAGGCCCTGGGGGATCCCCAGCAGCACCACCCACAGAACGGTCGCGGCAGCCGGCGCCAGCAGCAGTCCCGCGACGGCGACGAGACCGGCGACCAGGGCCACCGCGTACAGGATGCCGACCTTCCGCCACCGGGTGATGACGATCGGCACGGCGATCGACAGCGGAATGCCCATGGCGCCGAACAGCGACAGCAGCGCGCCCGCCGTCGCGTGCGAGACGCCGGCGATGTCGACGAGGATGACCGGAAGCCACGCGAAGCTCGCGTAGACGCTTGTCGACGAGAGCCCGAAGGTCGCCGCCAGCGCCCACGCCGTCGGAAGTCGGAGGAGACGCCCGAGCACCCGCGGCGCCGGCTCGTCGACCACGGTGGCGTCGGGCGCTGCCGCAGCGGCGACGCGTTCGCGCTGCAGCATGGCCACCCACGGAATGATCGCGACGACGGCGAAGACCGCCCACATCCCGAGCGAGAACCGCCAGCCGGCTCCGTCGGCCACGGGCACAGCGACGAGCGGAGGGACGAACGCCGCCACCGCGAGGATGGCCGAGTACAGCCCGGTCATCAGCCCGGTGCGGTCGGGGAAGTACCGCTTGATGAGCGGCGGTGCCACGACGTTGCCGACTCCGACGCCCGCGAACAGCACGGCCGTGCCGAGGAGGAGCAGCCCGGCATCCGGAGCGACCGCGCGACCCACCAGGCCGAAGGCGACCACGACCATCGCGCCGATCGCGAGCCGCTCGAGGCCGAAGCGGCGCTCGAGCGCGGGGGTCACGATGCCGAACAGGGCGAAGCACAGCGGCGGGGCGGTGCCGATGAGACCGATGACCCACGCGGGCACGTCGATGTCGGACTGGATCTCGGCGAGGATCGGCGACAGCGACGCCACCGCCGAGCGCAGCGA
>JACEFY010000398.1 GCA_016807485.1 Stenotrophomonas maltophilia
CCGACTACGACCGCGCCGTCGCCACCTGGTTCGCCGAGGAGACGCTCGGGCTGGACGGCGACCTGCCGCAGCACCTCACGATCAAGGCCGAGCGGCTCGAGACCCTGCGGTACGGCGAGAACTCGCACCAGCGTGCCGCCATCTACTCGCGCGTGGGCGGCCACGGCATCGCCCAGGCGACGCAGTTGCAGGGCAAGGAGATGTCGTACAACAACTACGTCGACGCCGACGCGGCCCTCCGCGCCGCGTTCGACATGGTCAAGCCCGCCGTCGCCATCATCAAGCACGCGAATCCGTGCGGCATCGCGACCGCCGCGCCGACCGCGCTCGACCCGATCGCCTCGGCGCACCTGCGCGCGCACGAGTGCGACCCCGTCTCGGCGTTCGGCGGCGTGATCGCGGCGAACCGCACGGTGACCCTCAAGATGGCCGAGAACCTCCGCGACATCTTCACCGAGGTCATCGTCGCGCCCGACTTCGAGCCCGAGGCGCTCGAGGTCTTCCGGTTGAAGAAGAACCTGCGCGTCCTCCGCCTCCCGGCCGACTGGCAGCAGGAGCGCATGGATGTGCGGCTCGTCTCGGGCGGACTCCTCCTGCAGGATGCCGACCGCTTCCCGGCCGAGGTCGAATCGCTCGTCGACGGCTGGCAGCTCGTCACCGGTGAGATGCCGGCCGACAGCGAGAAGGCGAACCTAGCGTTCGCGTGGAAGGCGTGCCGCGCCGTCAAGTCGAACGCGATCGTGCTGGCCAGCGGGTCGGCCACGGTCGGTATCGGCATGGGCCAGGTGAACCGCGTCGACTCGTGCCGGCTCGCGGTCGAGCGCGCGGGCAACCGCGCCGCGGGTTCGGTGGCGGCATCCGACGCGTTCTTCCCGTTCGCCGACGGACCCCAGGTGCTCATCGACGCGGGGATCACCACGATCGTCCAGCCCGGCGGCTCGGTGCGCGACCAGGAGGTCATCGACGCCGCCCGCGCGGCCGGCGCACATCGCCCCGCGTGCCCCGTTGCCGACCGGCAGAGCATCGGTCCAGACCTCCGCCGGGCGCCGATAGCGGAGCGTGTGGAGGGCGTCCCACCCCTTCGTGGACATCGTCATGCTCGTAGTATATGGTCTCAGTGTTGAAGCGCTTCGACAGTCCAGCAAAGAGGCTTGATTCCATGTCCCACCCCCCGGCCCCCCGGTCACCGCTCGGGTTCTCCGCGCTCACCGCCGACCGCGGCATCCTCTTCGGCGGCGACTACAACCCCGAGCAGTGGCCACGGGAGACGTGGCGTGAAGACGTCGCGCTGATGCAGCGCGCGGGCGTCACCTTCGTCACGGTCGGGGTCTTCAGCTGGGCGGCCATCGAGCCCGAGCCGGGTGCACGCGAGTTCGGCTGGCTCGACGAGGTGCTTGCGCTGCTCCGCGGCGCCGGGATCGCGGTCGACCTCGCGACCCCCACGGCCTCGCCCCCGCCGTGGCTGGGTGTGCGGCATCCCGAGACCCTCCCCGTCGACCGCGACGGCGTGCGGCTCGTCGCCGGCTCGCGCAACCAGTTCGCGCCGGCCGCGCGCACCTACCGCGAGAGCGCCCGGGAGATCACCCGCGCGCTGGCCGAGCGCTACCACGACCACCCCGCCGTCCGCATGTGGCACGTGGGCAACGAGTTCGGTCAGCTGGACTACGGCGACGAGGCGGCGCGCGGGTTCCGCGCCTGGCTGACGGCGCGCTACGGCACGATCGAAGGACTCAACACCGCCTGGGCGACGAGCTTCTGGTCGCAGCGCTACCGCGACTTCGACGAGATCCTCCCGCCGCGGCGCATGCCTTACCACGTCAACCCGACGCAGCTCCTCGACTACCGCCGCTACAGCTCCGACGAACTCCTCGCGTGCTACACCGAGCTCCGCGACGAGATCCGCCGCGCCGGCGCGACGCAGCCGATCACCACCAACTTCATGGGCTTCTTCCCGCACGTCGACTACCGGTCGTGGGCGGCCGAGGTCGATGTCATCGCCGACGACCAGTACCCCGATCCCGCCGATCCGCACGCGCCGGCCGACACCGCGCTCGTGCAAGACCTCATGCGCTCGCTCGGCGGGGGTGCGCCGTGGATGCTCATG
>JACEFY010000399.1 GCA_016807485.1 Stenotrophomonas maltophilia
CGCGAGGCCGCCCGCCCGGCGCGGTCAGATGCCGCCGAGGGCCTCCGACACCACCGCGCGGGCCTCCGCCTGCACCTCGGCGAGGTGTTCGGGGCCGCGCAGCGACTCGGCGTAGAGCTTGTATACGTCTTCGGTGCCCGACGGCCGCGCGGCGAACCACGCGTGCTCGGTCTGCACCTTGAGGCCGCCGATGGCCGCGCCGTTTCCGGGGGCGTGCGAGAGCTTCGCCGTGATCGGCTCGCCCGCGAGCTCGGTCGCGGTGACCGCGTCGCCCGACAGCTTCCCGAGCGCGGCCTTCTGCGCCTTCGATGCGGGGGCATCCACGCGCTGGTACGCCGACGCACCGTACTCGGCCTCGAGCTCGGCGTAGCGCTGCGACGGCGTCTTGCCGGTAACCGCGAGGATCTCCGACGCCAGAAGGCAGAGCAGGATGCCGTCCTTGTCGGTCGTCCACACCGAACCGTCCTTGCGGAGGAACGACGCCCCGGCCGACTCCTCGCCGCCGAACGCGACCGACCCGTCGATGAGACCTGGCACGAACCACTTGAACCCGACCGGCACCTCGACGAGGGTGCGCCCGAGGGCGGCGACGACCTTGTCGATGATCATCGACGAGACGAGCGTCTTGCCGACGCCGGCATCGGCCGGCCAGTCGGGTCGGTGGGAGTACAGGTAGTCGATCGCGACGGCGAGGAAGTGGTTCGGGTTCATGAGCCCGGCATCCGGCGTGACGATGCCGTGCCGATCGGCGTCGGCGTCGTTGCCGGTGAGGATGTCGTACTCGTGGCGCCGCGCCACGAGCGACGCCATCGCCGAGGGGGATGACGGATCCATCCGGATCTTCTCATCCCAGTCGAGCGTCATGAACCGCCACGTCGGATCGACCTCGGGGTTCACGACGGTCAGGTCGAGGCCGTACCGCTCGCCGATGAGCGCCCAGTATTCCACCGACGCGCCGCCGAGCGGATCGGCGCCGATGCGCACTCCCGCCGAACGGATCGCGTCGACGTCGATGATGTTCACGAGATCGGCCACGTACCCCTCGCGGAAGTCGTACGTGCCGTAGGAGTCCGTCGGGATGTCGGCGAACCGGGTGCGCTTGACGCCCTCCAGGCCCGCCTCGATGAGCGCGTTGGCGCGGTCGGCGATCCACCCGGTCGCGTCGGTGTCGGCCGGGCCGCCGTTCGGCGGGTTGTACTTGAAGCCGCCGTCGCGCGGCGGGTTGTGCGAGGGCGTGACGACGATGCCGTCGGAGCGGCCGGCGAAATCGTCGGCGAACCCCTTGTTGTACGTCAGGATCGCGTGGCTGAGCGCGGGCGTCGGCACCCAGGAGTCGCGCGCGTCGACGCGGACGTCGACGCCGTTCGCGACGAGCACCTCGATCGCGCTGCGCTCGGCCGGGCGGGAGAGCCCGTGCGTGTCGCGACCGAGGAAGAGCGGCCCGGCGATGCCCTGCGCGGTGCGATAGTCGACGATCGCCTGCGTTGTGGCGAGGATGTGGTCTTCGTTGAAGCTCGTCGACAGCGACGACCCGCGGTGGCCGCTCGTGCCGAACGCGACCCGTTGGTCGGCGATCGCGGCATCCGGCTTGCGGTCGTAGTAGGCGGCGATCAGCTCATCGATGTCGATGAGGTCGGATGCTTCAGCGGGCTGTCCTGCGCGGCTCATGTGCACAGTCTGCCCCGTTCCGGCGTCGCTGTCAGGTCGAGGTCACCGGTGCAGCGTCGTCGTGGCGGGGGCGTCGGCGACCGAGCTCGTCAGGACGAGGGTCGACTCGGAGCAGGTGAACTGCGAGTTCGTCAGCGGAGCGCCGCCGATCTGGTCGCCGATCGTGCCCGGGTCGGTGGAGGCGCCGTCGATCGTCGCCGTGATCTTCAGGTTCTCCGTCGAGTCGTTCTGCGTCGCGATCGTGTTGCCGCTCACGGTGTACGAGCCGTCGATCGACCCCGCGAGGTCGATGAGGATCTGCGTGCCCGACACATCGGCCGTCAGCTGCACGGCAGGCAGCCAGGCATAGGTGCCGTCGGCGCGCATCGACAGCACGGCGCTTCCGGCGGGGGTGAATGTCGCACCGGAGCCGGCGAGAGCGGCGTTGACCTG
>JACEFY010000400.1 GCA_016807485.1 Stenotrophomonas maltophilia
GCTTCTCGACGTCGTCGGGGAGCTTGACGCCCCCGCGCGCGAAGATCTTGATGCCGTTGTCGGGCGCCGGGTTGTGCGACGCCGAGATCATCACGCCGAAGTCGGCGTCGATGTCGGCGATGAGGAACGCGGCGGCGGGCGTCGGCAGAGTGCCGGCATCCAGCACGTCGACGCCCGACGACGCGAGCCCGGCTTCGACGGCGGCCGACAGGAAGTGCCCGGAGATGCGCGGATCGCGGGCGACGACGGCGGTGAGCCGCTTGCCCGCGGCGCGACGCGCCTCGGCGATACGCCCCTGGCCCAGGACGACAGCAGTCGCCTGGGCCAGGGTGAGCGCGAGGTCAGCGGTGAGGGGGCCGTTGGCGAGCCCACGCACACCGTCCGTACCGAACAGCGCCATGGAGCGGATTAGCGCTTCGAGTACTGAGGCGCCTTGCGGGCCTTCTTGAGACCGGCCTTCTTGCGCTCGATGACGCGGGCGTCGCGCGAGAGGAAGCCGGCCTTCTTGAGGGTCGGGCGGTTGTTCTCTTCGTCGATCTGGTTGAGCGACCGGGCGATGCCGAGGCGCAGCGCGCCGGCCTGACCCGAGGGGCCACCACCCGAGATGCGCACGATCACGTCGTACGCGCCGACCAGGTCGAGCACCGTGAACGGGTCGTTGATCAGCTGCTGGTGCAGCTTGTTCGGGAAGTAGTCCTCGAGCGTGCGCCCGTTGACGGTGATGACACCGGTGCCGGGGACCAGACGCACGCGGGCGATGGCCTGCTTGCGACGGCCGACCGCGGCGCCGGGGACGGAGAGCACCGGGCGGGGAGCCGCCGCGGCCGCGGGGGCTGCGTCGCTCTCGGTGGTGTAGCTCTCGGGAGTCTCTTCGATGGAATCAGCGATCTTCGCCATGAGTTGTCCTTATATCTCTCGGCGCGCTTACTGGGCGACCTGGTCGAAGGTGTACGGGGTGGGCTGCTGGGCCGCGTGCGGGTGCTCGGCACCCGTGTAGACCTTGAGCTTCGACAGCTGCTGGGCGCCCAGGCTGTTCTTGGGGAGCATTCCGCGGATCGCCTTCTCGACGGCGCGGACGGGGTTCTTCTCGAGGAGCTCGGCGTAGGTGGTCGAACGCAGGCCGCCCGGGTAGCCCGAGTGGCGGTAGTCCTTCTTCTGCGTGAGCTTCTGGCCGGTCAGTGCGACCTTGCCCGCGTTGATCACGATGACGTGGTCGCCCATGTCCATGTGGGGGGCGAAGGTGGCCTTGTGCTTGCCGCGGAGGAGAACGGCGGCGTGCGTGGCGAGGCGTCCGAGGACGACGTCGGTCGCGTCGATGACGAACCACTCGCGGGTGGCTTCACCGGCCTTGGGGGTGTACGTGCGCGTCACAATAGTGCTGCTTTCTTGATTCGAACGGAGAGGTTCGTGAATCCCGCTCCGGGGACCTTCGCTGATCCGGTTCACCCCACGCGTTCACACTCGCTGATCGAGTGCCGCCGCAGGCGGTGTACCGAGATCACGTGAAGGATTCCAGTGGAGGGCTCACGTTCGTGGCGGCATCCACTCCCGAACACGCCGAGACGCAGACACCAAAGGTCAACTGTACGCCATGGGGATGCCGAGGCCAAACCGAACGCCTCGCGAGCGGCGGAAGATCTGAGTGGGCCGCCGGGGGGAGTCGGCCCACTCAGACTCGAACACGCCTCTTCGGGGGAGGCATGGCGACGCTATTGCACTGGGAGCGCTCCCAGCAACTCGAGACGCGGGGAGTGTGATCGTGGACAGCGCACGGAGGGTGGCGCCGGGACGAAGCTGTGGGATGTCCACAAAAGTCACGCCAGGAGCAGCACCGCTCCGGCGAGGTTGAAGAGCACGTGCGCGACGATGGCCGCGCCGATCCGCCCGGTCGCCGCGGTGAGCGCGCCGGTGCCGACGCCGACCAGCAGCGGCACGACGAGAGCCGCGAGCGGCACCGACGCGCCGTACGGCACCGCGTGCAACAGCATGAACGCCGCGCTCGAGACCGCGATGGCGATCGTGGCGCCGATGCGACCCGGACCGACGAGCGCGTGGAGCGCCCGCTGCAGCGCTCCGCGGAAGAAGAACTCCTCGAC
>JACEFY010000401.1 GCA_016807485.1 Stenotrophomonas maltophilia
GAAGCTCGAGGTCGTCGACGATCTCCTCGCCGTCGACGACCAGGTGCTGAAGCTCGCCGTGTTCGACTTCGACGGCGGCGAGGAGCACGCGGCGCCGGCGTTCGCCGACCTCGGCGACACCCATCAGGTGGTCGTCTCCGGGGCGCACTGGGTCGACATCATGAACCGCACGGTCGACAAGGGCGTCGCCCTCCGCCGGCTTCAGGCAGCCCTCGGGGTGACCTCCGCGCAGACCGCCGCCTTCGGCGACTACCTCAACGACCTCCAGCTGCTGCAGGCGGCCGACTGGTCGTATGCGATGGCGGACGCCCACCCCGATGTCGTCGCCGTCGCGCGGTACCGGGCGCCGTCGAACGCGGATGCCGGGGTCATCACCGCGATCGAGGACCTCCTCGCCCTCGTCTGACCGCGTGGAGCGGGCGTAGCGTGGGGGCATGGTCACGATTCCCACGGTCACCCTCAACGACGGCGCGCTCTTCCCCGAACTCGGACTCGGCACCTACAAGCTGCAGGGCGAGGCCGGCACCGCCGCTATCGCCGCGGCGATCGACAGCGGCTACCGCCTGCTCGACACCGCCGTCAACTACGAGAACGAGGCCGAGGTGGGCGAGGCGGTGCGCCGGAGCGGCATCCGCGACGAACTGATCGTCGCCACGAAGGTCCCCGGCCGCGACCATGGCTACGACCAGGCGATCCGGAGCGCGCACGGCTCGCTGGAGCGCCTCGGCCTCGACACGATCGATCTGTACCTCATCCACTGGCCGAACCCGAGCGTCGACCGCTACGTCGAGACGTTCCGCGCGATGATCGCGCTGCAGGGCGAGGGCCGGGTCGGATCGATCGGCGTCTCCAACTTCACGGCGGCGATGCTCGATCGCCTCATCGGCGAGACGGGGGTCGTCCCCGCGGTCAACCAGGTGGAGCTGCACCCCTATTTCCCGCAGGCCGAGCTGCGGGCCTTCCACGCGGCGCACGGCATCCGGACGGAGAGCTGGAGCCCGCTGGCGCGGCGCAGCGAACTGCTGACGGAGCAGGCCGTCACCGACATCGCCGCCTCGCACGGCGTCACTCCGACGCAGGCCGTGCTGCGCTGGCACACCCAGCTCGGTTCGACGCCCATCCCGAAGTCGGCCGATCCGGCGCGCCAGATCGAGAACGCCGACATCTTCGGGTTCACCCTGTCGGATGCCGAGGTCGGGGCCCTCTCCGGGCTCGAGCGCGGGCGGCTCTGGGGCGGCGATCCGGACACACACGAGGAGATGTGACCGGTCCTTTACGTGCGGGTGGCCGCGAGGTCAATCCCCTCGTCTGCCCGTGCGGCGCCGGATAGGTTCGCCGCAGGCGACCACGACGGTCGCGCGGAGGAGGGCACGATGACGCACGACAACGCCGGAATCGACAGCGACGACACGCAGGCCACCGAGAAGGCGGGCGGACTCGGACAGGACGGCACCATCCCGCCCGACCCCGACGGCGTCGCGGCGGGGCACACCGACGAGCCGTCGAACTTCAACCCGGAAGAGGACGAGGACGCCCCCGCCTGAGACAGCCGCGGCCCGTGCGGTCGGCGAGCGCGCGGCTCAGATCTGCGCGCCGTCGTCCCACGGGTCGTCGTCGTTCGGGGTGCGACCGCGCCACGATTCGTAGGCGATGAGCCAGCCGATCGACACGATCACGGCCAGGGTGAGGCCGAGCCACACGCTCTCGAGGATCAGACCGACGAGGATGCCGGCCGCGAGCAGGACGACGGTCCCCGCGATCCAGCCGATGCGGCCCTTCGGCCAACCGTTGTGCGACATCCCGCCAGCCTACGGCGGCCGCGGACGGACCGCGGGACCTCAGCGCCCCCGGGGGTCGTCGGGACTCAGCCGCGCGCCTCGGCGCGGTTCGCGGGGGCCGGCGAGTCCGAGGAGCCGGATGACGCGTTGCCGATGGCCGGGCCACGGCGACAGCAGCGCGAGCATGCCGTCGTCATCGGTGCGGTGCCCGGTGAGCGCATAGCCGACCTGATGGGCGAGGTGGTAGTCGCCGACGCTCACCGCGTCGGGGTCGCCGAAGGCGCGGATGCGGGTCTCCGCGCTCGTCCAC
>JACEFY010000402.1 GCA_016807485.1 Stenotrophomonas maltophilia
GAGGTTCCGCGCGTGCCGCGCCCGCCGCGGGGGAAGGGGCGACGGGGAGCGCGCCCGGCCCCGCGACCCCCGCGTCCGCGCGAAGATCCGACGGCGCACGAGATCATCACCGAGGTCGCCTCGGGTCGCACGTTCCGGGTGGATGCCGGCGGCTTCTGGCAGGTGCACCGCCTCGCCGCGACCGCCCTCACGTCGCTCGTGCGCGACGCGTTCACGGGGGACGACCGGATCGACCCCGAAGCCCAGCACCTCGACCTCTACGGCGGGGTGGGGCTGTTCGCGGCGACGCTCGCCGCTCTGGCCGGAGCGAGCGCCCAGGTCACCTCCGTCGAATCCGACCCGCGCGCGACCGAGCACGCGGGCGAGAATCTCGCCGAGTGGGTGGGTGCGCGGGCCGAGACCGGTCGGGTCGACCGGTGGCTGGGCGCGTACGCGGGCTCGGCGGGAGCGCGCGAGCGCGGGCGGCTCCGCCGGGGCGTCGTGCTGCTCGATCCGCCGCGAGCGGGTGCGGGCCGCGAGGTCGTGGAGCAGATCGCAGGGCTTTCCCCGGCATCCGTCGTCTACGTCGCGTGCGACCCGGTCGCCCTCGCCCGCGACATCGCGACCTTCGCCGCCCACGGCTACCGTCCCGACCGCATCGACGGGCTCGACCTGTTCCCGAACTCGCATCACCTCGAGACGGTCGCCGTCCTCTCGCGGTGACCCCGCCGGGCGCGCGCGGAAGGCGCACGCATAGGGTGGAGACATGACACGGGTGGCGCTCATCGACGATCACGAGTCGGTGCGACTCGGGCTCGAAGCGTCGTGCGCACGTTCCGGCATCCACACCGTCGTCTTCTCCGGCGCGACCGTGCGCGCCTACCTCGACTGGCGCGCGTTCTCGCGCTCAGCGCCCGCCGACGTCGTGGTCCTCGACCTCACGCTGGGCGACGGCACGACCGTGACCGAGAACGTCGGCCGCGTCGTGGGAGACGGATCGCCGGTCATCATCCACAGCGTGGCCGACCGACCGGCCGCCGTCCGCGAGGCGCTCGCCGCCGGCGCCGCCGGGGTCATCAGCAAGGCATCGCGCATCGAGGAAGTGCTCTCCGCCATCGCGACGGTGGCCGGCGGCGAACCGCTCGACAACGTCGAGTGGGCCAGCGCGGTCGAGGGGGATCGCGCGTTCGCCGACGCCCAGCTGTCGGCGCGCGAACGCGACGTCCTGCGGCTGTATGCGGCCGGTCTGCCGCTCAAGGTCGTCGCCGAACGGCTCGGTATCGCCTATTCGACGGCGAAGGAGAACATCACCCGGGTGCGGGTGAAGTACGTCGAGGTCGGGCGGCCCGCCCCTACGAAGGTCGATCTCCTCCGCCGCGCCATGGAGGACGGCCTCGTCTCGGGCGACGCCGGCGCTGCGGGTGGATCCGGTGGCCGCTGAGTCCTACGCGATCGCGGTCGATCCCGCGGTGCGGCGCCCGCTCGGCGACATCTCGACGGGGGCCGAGAGCTTCGCCGAACGCCGCGTCGAACGCATCCTCTCGCTCGTCGTCGGTCTCGGTGCCGGGGTCCTTGGCACGCAGTCGTTCCTCAACGCCCTGGGCTCGCTCCAGGAGGATCCGCGCTGGCATGTGCCCCTCATGGCGGTGGTCTTCGTCCCCCTCGCCGCGATGATCGTGACGCTGTTCGCGGGCGTCTTCACGCGCGTGACGGCGGGGGTGTTCGCGATCGTCTTCCCGCTCGCGCTGCTGGCCTGGCCGTGGGCGACCGCGGGTCGGCCGGTCGAAGCGCAGGACGAACCCTGGCTCTGGTATCTCCTCAACGTCGCCACGGTCGCCGCGGCGATCGCCTTCCGTCTGCCGGTGCAGATCGCCTGGGCGGTGCTCGTCCCAGTGCTCTACGGTGTCGTGCGCCTCGTCCAGCTGGGCGGCGCCGCTGGCGAGGCGACGGCGGTCGCGCGCGACGTCGTCTTCGCGATGATCCTGGCAGGCGTCCTGATCGCCCTGGGATGGATGCTGCGCTCGGTCGCCGTCGGGATGGATTCCGCACGACGTGACGCGATCGCCTCCTACGCCGCGGCTGCCGCCGCCGATGCGACCGAGCAGG
>JACEFY010000403.1 GCA_016807485.1 Stenotrophomonas maltophilia
ATCGAGGATGTCCTCCGCGGATACACCGCCTCCGGGGGCAGCGTCATCGTGTCGAGTCACTCGATGGATCTCGTGCAGCGCATGTGCGACCACGTCGCCGTCATCGCCGGGGGCCGGGTCCTCGCGGCGGGCACTGTCGACGAGGTGCGCGGCGAGCAGAGCCTGCAGGACCGCTTCGTCGCCCTCGTCGGCGGCCGGCACACGAGCGAGGGGCCGCAGTGGTTGCGACAGTCCTGAAGCTGCGATACCGGATCCTCGGGAACACGCTTGCGAGCAGGCCCTGGCAACTCGTCGGGTTCTGCTTCGGCATCGTGGGCGCCCTCTCGCTCCTCGCCCTCGTGATCGCCGCCTTCGTCGGGGTCGCTCTCGCCGACGCGCTCGAGCTCTCCCGCGTGGTCGTGGTGGTGGGCGGCTCGGCGCTGCTGCTCGGGTGGCTGCTCGGTCCGCTCCTCGTCGCCGGCACGGAGTCGACGGTGGATGCCGACCGCCTCGCCCCGTTTCCCCTCACGACGCCCCAGGTGATGCGCGCGCTCGCCGCCACCGGCCTTACCGGCGTTCCAGGGATCGTCACGACACTCGGCGCGCTCGCCACGGTGATCGTCTGGCTCTCGTGGCCCGTCGCGGCCCTCGCCGCGGTCCCCACTGCGCTCGTCGGCGTGCTCACGTGCGTCGTCGCCACCCGGCTCATGGTGTCGCTCAGCGCGGGGATCGGCGGCAACCGCCGGGGCCGCGAACTCATCGGCACCCTCGTGCTCGCGGTGCTCATCATGACCGGGCCGATCCTCACCGGCATCCTCGCCCTCGTCAGCGGAACCGACGACCTCGGCGCGCGGTTCACGCAGGCATCGTCGGTGCTCGGCTGGACCCCGCTGGGTGCAACCTGGGCGATCCCCGCCGACATCGCCGCCGGTGAGCCGCTCGGGGCGATCGCGAAAGCGCTCATCGCGCTCGCGACCCTCGCCGCCGTGTGGCTGCTCTGGGGGCGGGCGCTCGAGCGCGCCACGACGTCGCCCGCGCGCCGCGCCACCCGCGCGGCGAAGCCGGGGGCGCTCGGCCTCTTCGGACGGATGCCGACCGGCGGCATCGGCGCGACATGGGCGCGATCGCTGACCGCGTGGCTGCGCGACCCGCGGTACCTCCGGCAGCTTCTGGTCGTGCCGCTCTTCCCGGTCCTGTTCGCCTTCACCTCCGGCATCGACGGCGCGCTGTTCGTCTCGTCGGCCGTGATCGTCGCGTTCATCATCGCGATCGCCGGTTACGCCGACATCTCCTACGACGGCACGGCCTACGCGTCGGTGCTCGCGACCGGCATCCCGGGTCCGGCCGACCGGTTCGGACGCGTGCTCGGTTCCGCCTCCGTCGGCCTCCCGCTGACGATCGCCGTCGCCGTCATCACCGCGAGCCTCGCCGGTGCGGTGGGTCACCTGCCCGCGATCCTCGGCGCCGCCCTCGGGCTCCTCCTCGTCGGGTACGGCGTGACGGCGGTCTCGTCCGCGCTCATCATCGCCCCGGTGCCGGCGCCCGGCGACAGCCCCTTCAAGAGCGTCCCCGGTCAGACGTTCATCGGAGGGCTCCTCGTCTTCCTCATCTGGGGCGTGTGCGTGCTGCTGGCTGCGCCGCCGATCGGCTTCGCGATCGCCTCGGCGGCGCTCGGGCAGCCGGCACTCGGCTGGACCGCCCTTGCGGTCGGGCTGGTGTGGGGAGGCGCCGTCGCCACGGCGGGCATCTTCGTCGGGGGCCGACTCCTGAACCGCACCGGGCCCGACCTCCTCGCCCGCATCAAGGCGCTGCCGACCAGCTGAGGACACCGTCGATTTGCAGACACCGCGCTCGCGGCGATACCCTCGCGGAATGTCCTCGACCGCCGCATCCGTCGCATCGACGGTGTCGCGCGCGCGCCGACGTCTCTCCGGCCGCCGACTCTAGGCGACCCTGCGCGCTCCCCGTCTGTGCGGGTCGAGCCGTCGGTTCGCCGCTTCCGGCCCCATCCAGACGACACGTCACCAGACAATAAGGTTGGACAATGACCTATTCGGTCGCCGTCTCCGGCGCTTCCGGCTACGCAGGGGGAGAGATCC
>JACEFY010000404.1 GCA_016807485.1 Stenotrophomonas maltophilia
CGCGAGGGCACGTGCGTCGGAGGCGGCCACGTCAGCGGCCCTTGTTGGCCCGCGCCCTCCGGACGAAGGTCATGATCAGCACCGTCAGCAGCAGGAGGAACGCGATGATCGGCGCGATGTACAGCAGCGCGCTCACGACCGGCCACACGCCCGTCTGGAAGTCGGTGTACTCGAGGCCCGACGACGTGCCGATCATGATCGCGAGGAAGCACACGATCGACAGCACCAGCAGGCCGAGCGACATGAAGGCGAGGATGCGATCGATGCGGCGGACCGGCAGATCGTCGCGCGAGGGCGGAGTCGAGTGTGACATCACGCTCAGCCTAGTGCGCATCACGCCCGGCCGCGGAGCGGTGCCGTAGGCTGGATGTGGTGCCGTGCGGCGCCCGTTCGCGCGTGTGCGCACGGCGAACGTCCCACAACACGAACCCGCAGTGCGGGTGTCGATCAGCGAGGTTGAGATGCCCACCGGCAAGGTCAGGTTCTACGACGAGGAAAAGGGCTTCGGCTTCATCTCCGGCGACGATGGCCAGGACGTCTTCCTGCACGCGACGGCGCTCCCCGCCGGCACGACCGGTCTCGCAGCCGGGACGCGGCTCGACTTCGGCGTGGCCGACGGCAAGCGCGGGCTCCAGGCCCTCGCGGTGCGCGTGCTCGACGCCCCGGTCAGTCTCGCCAAGCGCAACCGCATGAAGGCCGACGACATGGCGGTCGTGATCGAAGACCTCGTGAAGGTGCTCGACGGCGTCGGCGGAGATCTGCGTCGTGGCCACTACCCCAACGCGGGTCACGGCAAGAAGGTCGCCGCGATCCTGCGCAAGGTCGCCGATGACCTCGACGCCTGAGACCCCCGACCAGCGCCTGATCGAGGCGCACGACCTGGCGCTGGCGGCGCTGCACGAGATCACGCCCGCCGCGACGGTGGGCGCCCCGGTGGGGCACACGGTCGAGGCCGACGGCGTCGTGTCGCTGCGCTTCGCGAATCTGCAGCCCGGCTACCCGTCGTGGTTCTGGACCGTCAGCCTCGCGGTGGTCGACGGGTCCGAACCCACCGTGCTGGAGGTCGAGCTCCTGCCCGGCGAGGGTGCACTGCTCGCGCCCGAGTGGGTGCCGTGGGCCGAGCGGCTGGCCGATTACCAGGCCGCCCAGGCCGCTGCCGCCGAACAGGCCGGCGACGAAGGTGACGACGACGCCGAGGAAGACCTCGACGACGAGCTCGACGAGTTGGACGAGCTCGACGACCTGGATGCGTCGGACTTCGACGAGGATGGATCGCCGATCCTGCACGCCGGCGATGTGGACGGGGTCGACATCGACTCCCTCGACGAAGACGCCGACGACACCGACACCGACGACTGACCCGAGTTTCCGGCGGGGGCCTGTACCCGTCGTCGGAGCCGTGGGGCTGGTGTCGCCTCCGTCGTCACTCGGGATGACACCGGCACCACGAGTCCGACGACTCGCACGGGCTCAGGCGCCGAGGTGCTCGATCGTGTAGTCGATCGCCTTGATCAACTGACGGACGTCGTCGGGCTCGATCGAGACGAACGTCGCGATGCGCAGCTGGTTGCGGCCGAGCTTGCGGTACGGCTCGGTGTCGACGATGCCGTTGGCACGCAGGCTCGCGGCGACGGCCGCGGCATCCACCGACTCGTCGAAGTCGATCGTGACCACTACGGGCGAGCGGTCGGCCGGGTCGGCGACGAACGGCGTCGCGACCGACGAGGCCTCGGCCCAGTCGTAGAGGGCGCCGGACGATTCGGCCGTGCGGGCGGAGGCCCACCCCAGTCCGCCGTTGCCGTTGATCCACTCGAGCTGCTTGTCGAGGAGGAAGAGGGTCGACACCGCGGGCGTGTTCAGCGTCTGGTTCAGCCGCGAGTTGTCGACGGCGTTCTTCAGGCTGAGGAACTCGGGGATGTAGCGACCGGATGCCGCGATCCGCTCGATCCGCTCGATCGCCGCCGGCGAGACCGCCGCGAACCACAGGCCGCCGTCGGAGCCGAGGTTCTTCTGCGGCGCGAAGTAGTAGACGTCGCTGTCGATGACGCGGAAGTTGATGCCGCC
>JACEFY010000041.1 GCA_016807485.1 Stenotrophomonas maltophilia
CGCCGCCCTCGCCGACGACCTGCACGCGTGGCGCGGCAACTCGCTGGGCCTCGCGCATACGCTCGGGCAGAGTGCGATGTTCCGACCCAAGAACGCCTCCAAGAAGGTCTCCGGTCTCTACTACGCCGGCGCATCGGCACTTCCCGGCATCGGCTTGCCCATGTGCCTCATCTCGGCCGAGCTCGCCGTCGAACGCATCCACCGCGACGCCCCGGCCTCCGACCGCTGATGCCGGGGCTCTACCTCCTCGCGATCCTGGTGTCGGCTGCCGGCATCGCCGCGCTCGACGCGCGCTTCCGTCTCGCCTTCTGGCGCCGCCCGGCGCGCGCGGCGATCGCCGTCGCGGTCGGCACCGCGCTGCTCCTCGCCTGGGATCTCGTCGGGATCGCCGCGGGGGTGTTCGTCAAGGGCACGAGCCCCCTCCTCCTCGGGGTCGACCTGGCGCCGCATCTCCCCCTCGAGGAGCCGTTCTTCCTGGCCTTCCTCTGTCAGCTCGCCCTGACGGCGTGGGCGGCGGCGGAGCGGCGCGGAGCGCGGCGACGGGAGCGGATGCCGTGACCTACGCGCTTCTCATCGTCCCCTTCGCCGCGGTGACCGTCGCGGTGACCCTCCTGACCGTCACGCGTCCGCACTTCGGGCGCCGGATGGGATCGTCGGCCCTCGCTGCGCTCGTGCTCGTGCTGCTGACGGCCGTGTTCGACAACCTCATGATCGCGGCGGGGCTCTTCACCTACCCGCCGGAGCATCTCTCCGGGCTCCGCGTGGGCCTCGCGCCCCTCGAGGACTTCTCCTACCCCGTGTGCGCTGCGTTCTTCGTCCCCGCGGTCTTCGTGCTCAAGGCACGGGAGCCCCGCGCATGAGCGTCACGGGGGCGCTCGGCCACCTCGTGGTCTCGTCGCGACCGGTGAGCTGGATCAACACGGCCTACCCGTTCGCGGCCGCCTATCTCCTCACGACACGGCAGATCGATCTGACGTTCGTCATCGGCACGCTGTTCTTCCTCATCCCGTACAACCTCGCGATGTACGGCATCAACGACGTCTTCGACTACGAGTCCGACCTCCGCAATCCCCGGAAGGGCGGCGTGCAGGGCGCCGTGCTCGATCGGAGCCTCCACCCGCTGACGCTCTGGGCCGCGGGGCTGGCGTGCCTGCCGTTCGTCGTCTACCTCGTCGCGGTCGGCGACCCGGTGTCGTGGGTGGTGCTGGCGGCCAGCCTCTTCTTCGTGGTCTTCTACAGCGCCCCGCCGCTGCGGCTGAAGGAGCGCCCGTTCGCCGACTCGGCGACCAGCAGCATCCACTTCTTCTCCCCCGCCGTCTACGGCCTGGTCCTCGGCGGCGCCCGATGGGATCTGTCGCTCGCGCTGGTGATCGTCGCCTTCGCGCTCTGGGGCGTGGCCTCGCACGCATTCGGCGCCGTGCAGGACGTCGTGGCCGACCGTGAGGCGTCGATCTCGTCGATCGCGACCGCGCGCGGCGCCCGGTGGACGGTGCGCTTCGCCCTCGTCTGCTACGCCCTCGCAGGTCTCACGATGCTCGGCGTCACATGGCCGGGACCGCTCGCGGCGATCACCGTCATCCCTTACCTCGCCGCCGTCTGGCCCTACCGCAACCTCTCCGACGCCGACGCCGAACGCGCCACCACCGGGTGGCGCCGGTTCCTCTGGATCAACCAGCTGACCGGCTTCCTGGTGACCCTTCTCCTCATCTGGTGGTGGCTGCTCACCGTGTGAGCCGCGTGAGCCGCCACCACCGGATCAGAGGACGGGCGTCACTCTCCCGAGAGCGACAGCAGCTGCGTGACGGCCGCCGTGAGGCGGGCGTCGGCTTCGGCGAAGGCCGTGAGGTCGCCGGCTTTCAGCGCGGCGTCACGGTCGAGCATGGCCTGCTGGGCGTCG
This sequence comes from Stenotrophomonas maltophilia, assembly GCA_016807485.1. Lineage (GTDB taxonomy): Bacteria > Actinomycetota > Actinomycetes > Actinomycetales > Microbacteriaceae > Microbacterium. Next base: position 1,898 of record JACEFY010000041.1, read on the forward strand.
GCGAGGGCCGCCTGGAAGGCCACATCCGTGCCGGTCGACCCGCCGGTTCCCCCACCGGTCCCCTCGCCCGGCGCGCCGGACTCCGAGGGTGCGGGAGTCGGGGTGGCATCGCCGTCGCCCGCGTTGGCTCCCGAGTCGCCGCCGAAGAGCGTGTCGAGCGCACCCTGCAGCGTGTCCTCGAAGGCGACCTCGTTGCCGAACGCCACGAGCACCTTCTGCAGCGTCGGCAGCTTCGTCGAGCCCGACGACTGCACGAACACCGGCTGCACGTACAGCAGACCGCCGCCGACGGGCAGCGTCAGCAGGTTGCCGTTGAGCACCTCCGACTGGCCCTGTTTGAGGATGTTGATGAACGCCGACACGCTCGGATCGGCATCGAACGTGTTCTGCACCTGACCGGGGCCGGGCACGGGTGTCTCGGCGTTGATCTCCAGCATCCGGAGCTTGCCGTAGCTGTCGCTGCGCACGCCGTCGACCGAGCCGGCGTCGGCATCCACCGACAGGTACCCCATCAGCACGTTCCGCGTGTCCTCACCACCGGGGATGAAGGTCGTGAACATCGAGTACGTCGGGGTGTCCTGACCGGGCATCTTCATCGTCAGGTAGTACGGCGGCTGCAGGACGTCGGTCTTGGATACGGGGTCGTTCGGCGTCTTCCAGGCGTTGTCGCGCGCGTAGAACGAGGCGGCGTCGTCGACGTGGTAGGTGCCGAGCATGGCGCGCTGCACCTTGAACAGGTCGGTCGGGTAGCGCACGTGGCTCATGAGGTCGCCGCTCATCTCGCTGATCGGCTTGAGCGTCGACGGGTAGACCTTCTGCCACGCCTCCAGGAGCGGGTCGGTCTCGTCCCACGCGTACAGCGTCACCGAGCCGTCATAGGCGTCGACGGTGGCCTTCACCGAGTTGCGGATGTAGTTGACGTCGTCGAGGGCCACGCGGGGCGCCGTGTTGGTCGTGTCGCTGATCGCGTCGCGCAGGCTCACGATCGACGAATACGGGTAGTCGGCGCTGAGCGTGTAGCCGTCGACGATCCAGACGATCCGGCCGTCGACGACCGACGGGTACGGGTCGTTGTCGAGCTCGAGGTACGGGGCGACCTTCTGCACGCGCGTGATCGGATCGCGGTCGTAGAGGATCTGCGACTTGTCGTTGATGCCGTCGGAGAAGAGGATGTCGGTCGCCTGGAACTTCATCGAGTAGATCAGCCGGTTGAAGATGTTGCCGACCAGGGGGCCGCCGTCGCCCGTGAACGTCGTCTTGGTCTGTGCCGCACCGTCTTCGCCGCGCGGGTAGTCGAGCTCGATGTTCTCGCTGCCCTCCGGCGCACCGACGATCGAGTACGTCGGCGACGACTCGCCGAAGTAGACCCGCGGCTCGTACTTCTCGCCGTTGGTCAGGTCGCCCGTCGTCGGGATGCCGCGCTCGACGAAGACGGGGTTGCCGTCGGCCGTGCGCTCGTTGCCCTTGGCGGCGACGATGCCGTAGCCGTGCGTGTAGACGAGCGTCGTGTTGTACCAGGACGCCGCGTTGCCGAGCTGGTCGAGGTTGAGCTCACGCACCGAGACGACGGTGTCCTGCGACTCGCCGTTGATCTGGTAGCGGTCGACGTCGAGCGGGTCGGTGAACTTGTAGTACGAGCGGTACTGCTCGAGCTGGCGCACCGTGGGCGAGATGATCGCGGGGTCCATGATGCGGATGGATGCCGTCGTGTCGGCGTCGGCGCGCAGCTGCCCGGGCTCGGCGTCGGTCGCCGCCTGGAAGTCGTTCTTCTCGAGGCCGTCGATGCCGTACGCCTTCTGCGTCGCGTCGATGTTGCGCTGGTAGAACTGGCTCTCGAGCGTCTCCTGGTTGGGCCGCACCTGGATGTTCGAGAGCACCCACGGGTAGGCGATGCCCACGACGATCGACGAGACGACGAGCAGCGCGGTGCCGATGAGCGGGAACCGCCAGCGGCCGATGACGGCCGTCACGAAGAACAGCACGGCGACGAGGATCGCGGCGACCGCGAGGATCGTGAGCCCCGGGATGATCGCGTTGACGTCGACGTAGGTCGCACCCGTGATCCGCTCGCTCTGCTTCGTGAGCGTCTTGAACCGGTCGAGCCAGAGGCTCGCGGCCTGCACGAGCAGGTAGACGCCGGCGATGATGGCGATCTGGATGCGTGCGGGCTTGGAGATGCGCAGCTCGCCCTGGCCGACGCGGATCGATCCGTAGAGGTAGGTGACGAGGACCGTCACCACGAGGCAGACGAGGATGACGGCCGAGGCGAAGCCCAGCACGGCGGTGAAGAAAGGCAGCGAGAACAGGTAGAACCCGGTGTCCATCTGGAACTGCGGGTCGAGGTCACCCGAGTCGACGCGGTTCATCCAGAGCCAGACCGTCTCCCACTGCGCCGAGGCGGCGAAGCCGGCGAAGAAGCCGAAGAAGATCGGGATGCCCCACATCGCCAGGCGCCGCAGGGGTTCGACGACCTCCTGATAGTGGTCGAGCTGTGAGCTCAGCCGGGCGTAGACGGGGCGGAGGCGGTAGGCCAGCTGGATGGCGAGGAAGACCGGCAGCGCCATCGCGAGGAAGCCGACGAGGAACATCACCACGCGGGCGGTCCACTGCGTCCACAGGACGCTCGCGAAGCCGAGCTGATCGAACCAGAGCCAATCGGCGTACAGGCTCGCGAAGATGAAGAACCCGACCACGATCACCGCGATCACGGCGAGCGTGATGCCGATGGCGCGGCGGAACGGATTGGGCGTGGCCTGAGTCGGCGCTGAGGTCGTGGTCACCCTCCCATCCTAGGCGCGCGACTTCGGGGTGGATGCCGGGCTGCCGACAGGCTCAGCGGACGTTCAGCTGCAGGTGGGGAGGGCGTCGAGGTCGCCGCCGTCGCGGAGCGCCGTGAGCACGGCGAGCGAGTCGTCCAGCGTCGCGACGGAGAAGACGCGCAGACCCGACGGGATGTGCCCCACGACCTCGTCGCAGTTGCTCTCCGGCGCCAGGAAGTAGTCGGCGCCGGCGCCGACGGCGCCGTACATCTTCTGCCGGATGCCGCCGATCGCCCCGATCGTGCCCGCGGCGTCGATCGTCCCGGTGCCGGCGATGTCCTTGCCGCCGTTGAGCTCCCCGGGCGTCAGCGTGTCGATGATGCCCAGGGCGAACATCTGGCCGGCGCTCGGGCCCCCCACGTTGTCGAGCTGGATCGTCACGTCGATCGGGAAGTCGTAGTCGTGCAGGGTCGAGATCCCCACGAGCCAGACTGACGAGCCGTCCTCGGCGGTCGACTCGATGGGCGTGACGCTCTCGGTCAGGGTCGCGCCGTCGCGCTCGACCGTCAGCTCGACGGGGGCGCCGCCCTTGGCGTTGATGATCCCGCGCAGTTCTTCCGTGTCGGTGACCGGCGTCCCGTCGGCGGCACGGATGATGTCGTCCGGTTGCAGGATGCCCTGCGCGGCCGAGTCGTCGGTGAGCGAATACACCCGCACCATCGCCTTGACGTCGTAGCCCAGTTCGGCGAGCGCGGCGGCGGTGGCCTCCTTCTGCGAGTCGACCATCATGACGGCGCTCTCCTCGTTGCGCTCGTCGGTGCTCTGCCCCTGGGGGAAGACGTCGTCGAGCGGGAGCACCGCACGCGACGAGTCGAACCAGGCCTGGGCCAGCTCGAACCAAGTGGGCGTGCGCTCGCGGTTGCCGACCACCTGCACCGTGAGCAGGTCGAGCGACCCTGCGGTGTCGTAGGTGTCGGCGCCCGCGACGCTGATGAGGGGCACGTCGTCGCCCGCGCTGTTGGTCACGGTACCGAGGGTGTTGAAGACCGGTCCGGGCTGCTGGATGACGAAGGAGCTCGGCAGGAAGGTGAGCGCGAGGAGCGCGGCGAGAGCGATCGTGAGTGCCCAGATTCCGGCCACGGTCCCCCGGGGGAGCTGCCGGCGCGGAGCCGGCACGATCGTCGTGTTCTCGTCGAACAGTGCCACGGAGGAGCCTTCCTGGCCGGTCGTTCGCGACCGGCGTACACGGGAGATCCTCCCTGGCGTCCGATGCGGGCCGTCGCAGGAGGACGTGCGACTAGCGTAGAGCGCGACGAGTTCTGCCCGCTGAAAGGCGCCTGATATGGCTGACGACAATCTCGACCGCCCCGACGACGGATCCCCCGAGGATCAGTTCGCGGAGATGCTCCGCAACCTGCTCGGCGGCGGCGCCGAAGGGCTCGATCCGAGCCGCCTCGAAGCGCTCTCGGGGCTGGGCGTGGACCCCGCCATGCTGCAGCAGATGATGCAGCAGATGCAGGCCGCCTTCGCCGCAGGCGGGGACGGGGGCATCGACTGGTCGGCTGCCAAGACGGGCGCCCTGCACCTCGCGAACAAGGACGGGCTCGGCATCACGGCCGGCGACCGCCAGGACTTCGACCAGGCGTTCGGTCTCGCGACCCTGTGGCTGAGCGAAGCGACCACGATCTCGGATCTCTCCCAGGGTCCGCGGGCGATCACCCGCGGTCAATGGGTGGAGGCCACGCTGCCCGTCTGGCAGGAGCTCGCCGAGCCGGTCGCCGACTCGATCGCCGGTGCGCTGACCTCCGCGATCGACGAGCAGACGCCCGAAGAGATGAAGGGCATGATCGCCGGCGCGGGGCAGTTCATGCGCCGCATCGGCGGCTCGCTGTTCGCCGCCCAACTGGGCGCCGTCATCGGGCGTCTCTCCCTCGAAGTGGTCTCCGGCGGCGACGTGGGCATCCCGATCATGCCTGACGGGGAGGCCGTGATCCTCCCCCAGAACTTCGCCGACTTCAGCCGCGACCTCGAAGTCGACGGCGACCAGCTGGCGCTCTACCTCGCGACGCGCGAACTCGCCCACGCCCGCCTTTTCCGGCACGCCCGCTGGCTGCGCCTGCACGTGATCTCGCAGGTGACCGAGTTCGCCCGCGGCATCCACGTCGACACGAGCGCGCTGGAAGACCTCGCCTCACGGTTCGATCCGTCCTCGCCCGACGAGCTGCGGACGGCCCTCGAGTCGGGCGCGCTGCTCCCCCAGCGCACGCCGGAGCAGGATGCCGCGCTCCAGCGGCTGGAGAACCTGCTCGCGACGATCGAGGGCTGGGTCGAGGTCGTCACCGCCGATGCGACCTCGCGCCTCCCCGAGGCCGCCCGGATCGCCGAGGCGGTCCGTCGCCGTCGTGCGGTCGGCGGACCGGCCGAGCAGGCCATGGGATCGCTCGTCGGCCTCGAGCTGCGACCGCGACGCCTCCGCGAGGCGGCCGCGATGTGGCGCGCCGTGACCGACGCGGTCGGCACGGCGGACCGCGACGCGCTGTGGGACTACCCCGATCTCATGCCGGATGCCGCCGACATCGACGACCCGGCGGCACTCGTCGCGCGCCTGCAGGCCCGCGCGCGCGGCGAGCAGCCCGCACGCGATGCGTTCGACGACGCGCTCGAGGCGCTCCTCGACGAGGCCGACCAAGAGGGCGAGGGCGACGCGCCGGAGGGTCCGCGGCCCGTCTGAGCGCCCTGTGGACAGTCCGCGCGGCACGACGGCCGTCCACGACATGATCGGGCCATGCTCCGACTGGCCCCTTCGCACGTTCCGCTGTGGCGGACGCCGTCGAGCCTGCAGCTCGGTGCCGACTCCGGCATCCGCGTCGATGAGGTCACACCCTGGCAGGAGGGCCTCCTGTCGGCCCTCCACGACGGCATCCCGGATGCGATGATCCTGCCGCTCGCGACCGTGTCGGGCGCGACCCCGGCCGCCGCGGCCGAGTTCGTCGAGCGGATCACTCCGGCACTCACCGTCGAGACCACGCGCCACCGCCGCGCGCGCGTCGAGTTCCCGCCCGACCTCGGCGTCGGGGAGGGCGACGCGCTGCTCGGTGCGCTGGAGGCCGCGGGACTGGAGCTGGTCGCGACGACGCGCTGGGCCGACGCCGCGCCCGACCCCGCCGTGCCGGTGATCGTCGTCGCCCATCGCCTGGTCGACCCGCGCCGGGCGGCCCACTTGATGGCGCGGGACGTGCCGCACCTCCCGGTGGAGCTCGCCGGCGACCGCGTGACGGTCGGCCCGTTCGTGGTCCCCGGGGCAACCGCGTGCCTCGCCTGCGTGCACGCGCACCGTCGCGACGCCGACCCGGCGTGGCCGCTACTTGCCGCACAGATGCTCGAACGCGGCGCGTTCCGCACCGATCTCGCGCTGCTGTGGGAGGCCGGCATCCTCGCCGGGCGCCTCGTGGCCGGGCCGAGCCGGCCGTCCGCTTCGGTGACCGTCAGCGCCGCGGACGTGCGGCGGCGGTGGCACGGGCACCGGCCGCACGCACAGTGCTGGTGCCGATCTCCTGAAGGAACCGCGACATCTGGCGGGGACGGTGGCCCGACGCCTGCGACCAGGAGAGGGAGAGCGTCCGACCGGCGCGCGTGATCCCGACGTACGCGAGCCGCCGCTCTTCGTCGATTTCGTCGAAGGTCGTCGCATACGAGATCGGCAGCAGGCCCTCGCTCATCCCCATCAGGTGCACGTGCGCCCACTCGAGTCCCTTCGCCGCGTGCAGCGTCGCGAGGGTGACGGTGCGGCGCGTGGGTTCGTGCTGGCTCTTCGCGCGCGCGAGGAGCTCGTCGGTGAAGGCGCGGAGCGGCGTGCCCGCCGGTGCCTCTTCGGCCAGCCGGAGCACCGCCGCGCGCGCCTCCCACGCGTCGCGGAGCGCGCCGCCGGCCGGGGGCGGGTCGTCGGTGAGGCCGAGGGAGCGCAGCACATCCCGCACCGCGGCGACGAAGGTCGACTCCAGCGGCGCGACCGACGCACCGCGCAGCGCCATGACCGCCTGGCGCACCTCGGGCAGGTCGAAGAACCGCTTGCCGCCCAGCACCGTCGCCGCGATGCCGCGGGCGGCGAGCGCTGCCAGCACGGGCGCCGACTGCGCGTTGGCGCGGTAGAGCACGGCGATGTCGTGCGGGTCGGTGCCCGCAGCCAGCTGCGCGGCGACGGCGGCGGCCACTCCCTCGGCTTCGGCGGTGTCGTCGGGGTACGCCGTGACGGTGGGCAGGTGGCCGGGCGAGGCCGAACCCTGTGCCGCCGACAGGACGAGCGCGCCGGGACGCCCCCGCATGAGGGCGTTCGCGACGCCGAGCACCGCCGCATCCGACCGGTAGTTGCGCTCCAGCCGCACGACACGGGCATCGTCGTACCGGTCGGCGAAATCGAGCAGGTAGCGCGGATCGGCACCTGCGAACGAGTAGATCGTCTGCCCGGCGTCGCCGACGACGCAGAGATCGCGGCGATCGCCGAGCCAGAGTTCGAGCAGCCGCGCCTGGACGGGCGAGACGTCCTGGTACTCGTCGACGGTCAGGTGCCGGTACTGCTCGTGCACGGCGGCGGCGACCCGGGGCTCGGACTCGAGCATCCCGGCGCACGCGAGCAGGACGTCCTCGAAGTCCAGCTGGCGCCGCTCGTCCTTGACCTTCTCGTACGCGCGCTGCAGGTCGGCGAGCGCGGTGGCGTCGAGTCCCGGCATCCCCGTGGGATGGTCGGCGGCATCGCGTTCGATCGACCGCATCCGCACCTTCCGCGCCTCGATGCGACCGGCCACGTCCCGGAGGGTCGCCGCATCGATGCGCAGCCCCAAGCCGTCGGCGGCCTGACCGAGGACCTTCACCTTCTTGTCTATGATCGCCGGCGCGACGTCACCGGCGAGCTGCGGCCAGAAGAAGTTCAGCTGCGCCAGCGCGGTGGCGTGGAACGTGCGCGCCGCAACGCCCTCGACGCCGAGGGCACGCAGACGGCCGCGCATCTCCCCCGCCGCCTTCGTCGTGAAGGTGACGGCCATGACCCGCCCGGGGGAATAGGCCCCGGTGTCGACGCCGTGGGCGATGCGGTGCGTGATCACCCGGGTCTTCCCCGTGCCGGCGCCCGCGAGGACGCAGACCGGACCGCGCAGCAGCGACGCCGCCTCGCGCTGCCGGTCGTCGAGACCTTCCAGCGCCCGGTCGTTCACTCGGAGCGCTCCACCCAGTCGGTGATGAGTCGGCGCGCGATGGACGCCGTCCCCGGCAGGCCGAAGTCGGCCTCGCCCGCGAGGCCTGCCCGGAGTTCCGCGCGGGTGAACCAGCGGACGTCGACGATCTCCTCGCCGTCGGGGCGCGCGGCGGCATCGTCGCTCGCCGAGGCGTGGAACCCCAGCATGAGCGACCGCGGGTACGGCCAGGCCTGCGACCCCCGGTAGCGGAAACGGTCGAGTTCGACGCCGGCCTCTTCGCGCACTTCGCGGGCGATCGTCTGCTCGGCCGACTCGCCGGCTTCGACGAATCCGGCGAAGGTCGAGTAGACGTTGCGGTCCCGCCACATCGCGTTCTTGCCGAGCAGGAGCCGCTCGCCGTCCTGCGAGGAGACCGCGACGATGACGGCGGGGTCGGTGCGGGGGAAGTGGTCGCGACCGCAGTCGGGGCAGCTGCGCGACCAGCCCGCGGCGCGGACGATCGTGCGGCCGCCGCACGCCGGACAGAAGGGCGCGTCGACGAGCCAGCGCCCGAGGGCGACCGCCTCGACCAGCAGGCCGGACTCGAGAGCGGACAGCTCCCCGCCCACCGCGCGGAGGCTGCCCCAGTGCGGGGCCTCGAGGGGGGCGTCGGCCGAGGCCGCCACCGCCGCGACGAGCCGCGCCGATCCGTCCGCGTCGCGCCCGAGGAACGCCCACTGCGCGCCGCCGGAGATGGCGGCGGGCTCGGCGAG
>JACEFY010000405.1 GCA_016807485.1 Stenotrophomonas maltophilia
CGCCCGAGCCCTTCCCCGCGACCGGCGCCCCCGCTCCGGGCGTCGACGGCACGCGGTTCGTGATCCAGGAGCACCACGCGAGCCGACTGCACTACGACCTGCGACTCGAGCGCGACGGCGTGCTCGTGAGCTGGGCCGTGCCCCGGGGCATCCCGGCGTCGGGTGCGCGCAACCATCTCGCGGTGATGACCGAGCCGCACCCGCTCGAGTACCTCGACTTCGCCGGCGAGATCCCGAAAGGCGAGTACGGCGCCGGATCGATGACGATCTGGGATGCCGGGAGCTACATCGCCGAGAAATGGCGCGACGACGAAGTGATCTTCACGGCGACGGGGCGCGCGGGTGGACCGCTGGGCGCCGCGCGCCTGGCGCTCATCCGCACCGAGGGCGTCGGCGAGAAGTCGCAGTGGCTGCTGCACCGCATGAAGGATGCCCCGGCGACGGCCACGGGCACGGTCGCGAGCAGGCCCGCCGGCGCGGGCGCCGACGCGCCGATGCTCGCGACCGCCGCCACCCCGGGGATCGCAGCGTCCGCCGCGCAGCGGTGGGGCACCCCGTGGGTCGAGTTCAAGTGGGACGGCATCCGCGCGATCGGCACGTGGGACGGACGACGGCTGACGCTGCGCGCGCGGAGCGGCACCGACATCACCGCGCGCTACCCCGAGCTGACGGCAGTGGATGCCGGGCTCGGGGAGGCGCCGGCGGTCATCGACGGAGAAGTGGTGGCGATGGATGCCTCGGGCCGCCCGAGCTTCACCCGCCTACAGTCGCGGATGCACCTCACGAAGCCGCGCGAGATCGAACGCGAGGCGGCACGGGTGCCGGTGACCCTGGTGCTGTTCGACGTGCTGCGCCGGGGCGATCTCGACGTCACCCCACTCCCCCTGCGCGAGCGCCGCGCGCTGCTGGAGCAGATCGCTGCCGCAGCGATCCCGGAGATCGTCGTCCCACCGATCGCCGACGATGTCGATGCCGCCCTGCGGACGGCGACCGAGCTCGCGCTGGAGGGCATCGTGGTGAAGGATCCGCGCTCGCCGTACCGGCGCGGTGCCCGCTCGGAGGAGTGGCTCAAGGTCAAGATCACGGCGACGCAGGACGTCGTGATCGGCGGCATCCGACCCGGCCGAGGTGGACGTTCCGGATCGATCGGGTCGCTGCTGCTCGGCCTCCCCGGCGACGACGGTCTGCGCTACGTCGGCCGCGTCGGGTCGGGGTTCAGCGAGCGGGAGCTCGCCCGCCTCGACGCGCTGCTGCAGCCCCTGCGCACCGACGCGAATCCCTTCGTCGGCGTGCCGGCGGCGGATGCCTCGGACGCGCTCTGGGTGCGCCCCGAGGTCGTCGCCGAGGTCGAGTTCGCCGAGTTCACGCCCGGCGGCACGCTCCGCCATGCCCGCTGGCGCGGCGTCCGGGCCGACGTCGATCCGGGAGCCGTCACGCGCGGCTGAGGCGTCGGGGTCGAGTCCGCGCAGACCCGGTCAGCCGGCGGAGACGGTCGCGAGTGCACGCCCGTCATCGGCGAAGACGACGACCTCGTCGCCGTCGAGAACGAACTGCAGCGACGTGCCCACCGGGTACGTGGAGCGGAGCTCCGACGGCGACAGGTCGTGCACCGTGAACTCCGCTGTGGCCGGGAAGGCGCCCACCGAGCATCCGGAGTAGAGCTGACCGGTGACGGTACGGTCGCGCCAGTCGACGCCCTCGGTGGGGACCACGACGACACACGCCTGCTGCACGTCGTCCCACCCCTGATCGGTCGTGAGCACCGTGAGCCCGCGGAACGTGTAGGTCCGCGCATCGGCGGTGGTCCCGAACCACGTCTTGGCCAGATCGTCGTCGCCGCGCTGCTCGTCGCCGATCGTCGCCACCTGGCGGGCGCCGTCGGGAGTGAGCGCGGGACGCATTCCGACGAACGCATATGTGAGCACGGAGGCGATGACGGCGGCAGCGACCACGGAGCCGCCCCAGCCCAGCAGAAGAGGCAGCCGGAGGCGCCCGCGCAGACCGGGCCGGTCGCCGTCCGCCGTGCCCTCGGCGGGGCGGAGAAGCGTCTCCAGATCG
>JACEFY010000406.1 GCA_016807485.1 Stenotrophomonas maltophilia
ATGCCGGGGTGTGCGCTGCGGCGGACGGCGGCGGATGCCGGCCGGGGCGGGCGCAACCGGATGCAACGTGGCGCGACGTAGGGTCGGCGGCATCCGAAGCGCGGCGAGGATGCCGCGGACCATGAACGTCGAAGGAGACATCATGACCATCGTCGAAGAGGGCGTCTCGAGCGTCTACGCCAACCCCGGCCAGCGAGGTGCGCTCGCCGACTACCGGCCCCGGTACGGCCACTACATCGGCGGCGAGTTCGTCGAGCCGATCAAGGGGCAGTACTTCGAGAACATCTCGCCCGTCAACGGCAAGCCCTTCACCGAGGTCGGTCGCGGGACGGTCGAAGACATCGACCGCGCGGTCGACGTCGCCTGGCGGGCCTTCGAGTCGTGGAAGAAGACGACCCCTGCCGAACGGGCCAACATCCTCAACAAGATCGCCGACCGCATCGAGGCGAACCTCGAGTCGATCGCCGTCGCCGAGACGTGGGACAACGGCAAGCCCGTACGGGAGACCCTCGCCGCCGACATCCCGCTCGTCGTCGACCACTTCCGCTACTTCGCCGGGGTGCTGCGGGCACAGGAGGGTTCACTCAGCCAGATCGACGAAGACACCGTCGCGTACCACTTCCACGAGCCGCTGGGCGTGGTCGGCCAGATCATCCCGTGGAACTTCCCGATCCTCATGGCGACGTGGAAGCTCGCCCCGGCCCTCGCCGCGGGCAACTGCGTCGTGCTGAAACCCGCCGAGCAGACGCCGGCATCCATCCTCTTCCTCTTCGAGATCATCGGCGACCTGCTGCCCGCCGGCGTTGTGAACATCGTGAACGGCTTCGGTATCGAGGCGGGCGCGCCGCTCGCCCAGCACAAGCGCATCCGCAAGGTCGCCTTCACGGGTGAGACCACGACGGGCCGGCTCATCATGCAGTACGCGTCGCAGAACCTCATCCCGGTGACCCTCGAGCTCGGCGGTAAGAGCGCGAACATCTTCTTCGAGGATGTCGCCCGCCAGAAGGACGACTATTACGACAAGGCGCTCGAGGGGTTCACCTTCTTCGCGCTGAACGGCGGCGAAGTCTGCACGTGCCCGAGCCGGGCGCTCATCCAGCGGTCGATCTACGACCAGTTCCTCGGCGACGGGCTCGAGCGGGTCGGCAGAATCGTCCAGGGCAACCCGCTGGATCCGGCCACGATGATCGGGGCGCAGGCATCCAACGATCAGCTCGAGAAGATCCTGAGCTACATCGACATCGGCAAGGCCGAAGGGGCGAAGATCCTGATCGGCGGCGAGCGGGTCGACCTGGGCGGCGACCTCTCCGAGGGGTTCTACGTGCAGCCCACGGTCTTCGAAGGACAGAACAGCATGCGCATCTTCCAGGAGGAGATCTTCGGTCCCGTGGTGTCGGTGACGAGCTTCGACGACTTCGCCGGTGCCATCGACATCGCCAACGACACGCTGTACGGGCTCGGGGCGGGTGTGTGGAGCCGCTCGGGTGACACCGCCTACCGCGCGGGGCGGGCGATCGAGGCCGGCCGAGTGTGGACGAACACGTACCACCAGTACCCGGCCCACGCGGCGTTCGGCGGCTACAAGCAATCGGGCATCGGTCGCGAGAACCACCTGAAGATGCTCGACCACTATCAGCAGACCAAGAACCTGCTGGTGTCGTACGCCGAGGGCGCGATGGGGTTCTTCTGAGCATGAACGACACACTCAGCAGGGTCGCCGTGACGGATGCCGCGGCGGCCCTGCTGCGCCAGCTCACGGCGCAGCACGGGAAGCTGATGTTCCACCAGTCGGGCGGATGCTGCGACGGCTCGGCGCCGATGTGCTTCCCGGTGGGGATGTTCATCACCGGGCCGTCCGACGTCAAGCTCGGCGATCTGGCGGTCGGCCTCGACGACGCGATCGAGGTGTTCATCTCGGAGGCGCAGTTCGAGTACTGGAAGTACACGCATCTGACGATCGACGTCGTCCCCGGGCGCGGCGCCGGCTTCAGCGTCGAGGGTCCGACCGGCAACCGCTTCATCATCCGGTCGCGGATGCTGGACGCCCCCGAGCTC
>JACEFY010000407.1 GCA_016807485.1 Stenotrophomonas maltophilia
TCGGGCGTGATCGCATCGCCGGTCGGGGCGGTGCGGACGGTGTCGGTCGTTGTCATGCGGGTCTCCTCGAGTGACGTGGTCAGGGGGAGCGCGCCGCGGACAGCCGGGCGAACCTCAGAGCCAACCCGTGGGCGGTGCCCGGCATTCCCCGATCGCCGAACTTTCTCGCCCGCCCTCACGGTACCAGCCGGCTTCGGTGGCACGATCGGGGGTATGCGAACGAAAGTGTGGGTGCGCGGGGTCGTGAGCGTGCTCGCCGGCGCGGCCGTCGCGGTGGTCGTCGCGCCGTGGCTCGGGATCGCCGCGGGCCTCTTGGCGGGGTGGTCCGCCCTCTGCCTCGTGAGCGTCGTGTGGATCCTCGCGGTCACGTGGCACATGGACGGTGCGGCCACCCGCGCGCACGCGACGCGGGAGGATCCCGCGCGGCCGATCGCGCGCGGGATCGCGGTGATCGGGAGCGTGGCCAGTCTCGGCGCCGTGGCGGTGGTGCTCGTCCAGGCACGCGACGTCGATGCGCTCCGCGCCTCGCTGCTCGCCGCGGTCGCGGTGATCGCGGTCGTCGCATCGTGGGCTCTCATCCAGGTCGACTACATGCTGCGCTACGCGCACGTGTACTTCGCCGAGCCCGTCGGGGGGATCGACTTCCACCAGGACCACGACCCCTGCTACGTCGACTTCGCCTACTTCTCGGTCGGCCTCGGCATGACCTACCAGGTCGCCGACACCGACGTCGCGACGACGGAGCTGCGCCGGGTCGTCATCGCGCAGACGATGCTCGCCTACCTCTTCGGCGCCGTCATCCTCGCCACCGTCATCAACCTCATCTCCGGACTCGGCTGATCGATCCGCAGCGTCCGCGGACGCGCCTAAGCTGACCCGCATGGCAATGGGCGGAATGGGCGGCGGACGCCCCATGGGCGGCGGGTTCCGCGGGGTCGACGAGGCGGCGCAGAAGAAGCTGAACGCCGAAGCGCCGGACATCCCCGATCTCGGCGCCCGGGTGGTCGCCCTCTTCCGGCCCTACCTCGGCCGCATCGTCATCACCGTCGTGCTCGTGGTCGCCGGCGCGGCCATCGGCGTCATCCCGCCGCTCATCGTGCAGCGGGTCTTCGACGACGCACTGTTCCCGGCATCCGGAGCCGGCCCGGACCTCGCCCTCCTCGTGCGTCTCGTCCTCATCATGATCGGGCTGTTCCTGCTGTCGGCGGTGCTCGGCGTCGTGCAGACGTGGTTCACCTCGACCGTCGGCAACGCCGTCACGGGCGACCTGCGGGTCAAGCTCTTCGAACATCTGCAGGCGATGGAGCTCGGCTTCTTCACCCGCACGAAGACCGGCGTCATCCAGTCGCGTCTGCAGAACGATGTCGGCGGCGTGTCGGGGGTGCTCACCAACACGGTCACCAGCATCCTCGGCAACGTCGTCACGGTGATCTCCGCGCTCGTCGCGATGGTCCTGATCGACTGGCGGCTCACGCTCATCGCCGTCTTCATGCTGCCGATCCTGATCTTCGTGCAGCGCCGGGTCGGGCAGGTGCGGGCGCGGATTGCGGGGCAGACGCAGGAGTCGCTGTCGGAGCTCACCTCCATCACGCAGGAGACGCTGAGCGTCTCCGGCATCCTCCTGTCGAAGTCGTTCAACCGGCAGCGCACCGAGTCGGGCCGGTACCGCGAGGAGAACACCAACCAGGTGCGGCTGCAGGTGCAGCGTGCGATGAGCGGTCAGGGCTTCTTCGCCGTCGTCCAGGTGATGATGGCATCGGTGCCGGCGATCATCTACCTCGTGTCGGGCTACCTCATCGCCGGGGGCACCGGCGCGATCACGGCCGGCACCGTCGTGGCGTTCACCACGGTGCAGGCGCGGCTGCTCATGCCGCTCATGTCGCTCATGCGGGTCGCACTCGACGTGCAGACCTCGCGCGCCCTGTTCGCGCGCATCTTCGAGTACCTCGACCTGAAGCCCGCGATCGTCGACCGGCCCGGGGCGGCCACCGTCGCCGAGGCGCCCGGACCGCTCGGCCAGATCGAGTTCCGCGACGTCGTC
>JACEFY010000408.1 GCA_016807485.1 Stenotrophomonas maltophilia
GCCGGCCTCGGCAACGAGTACGCGAACGAGCTGCTCTTCGTCCGCGGCATCCTGCCGACCACACCGGCCCCCGAGATCGACGCGGCGGGTCTCATCGAGACGGCGTCGCGGATGATCCGCGCCAATCGCGACCGCTCCGGCCGCACGTTCACCGGCGACACCCGTCCGGGTCAGCAGGACTGGGTGTATCGGCGGGAGGGCAAGCCGTGCCGGCGCTGCGGCACCCTCATCCGTCGGACGGAACTCGGCGCGACCGACACGAGCGAGCGCATCGTGTTCTGGTGCCCGCGCTGCCAGACCTGAGGGTCAGTGCCCGAGGTAGCGCCCCGGCCGGTGGTTGAGCGCGAGCACGAGGTTGAGCAGCACCGCGCCCGCGGCGCTCATCAGCACGTTCTGCCACGGCACCACCCAGAGCGACGACAGCACGATGAGCACGTCGAAGATCATCATCGTCCACCCGGCGCGGAAGCCCGTGCGGTCCTGGACCTCGAGGCCGATGATGTTGATGCCGCCGATGCTCGAGCGGTGCCGGAAGAGGATGAGCACCCCGACGCCCGCCAGCAGGTTGCCCGCGAGCGTCCCGTAGAGCGGCTGGATCTCGGCGATCGGGAAGAACGCGTCGTGGACCACCGCGAGCGTCGAGACGAGCGCGATCGACACGACGGTGCGGATCGTGAAGTCCCAGCCGCGACGCCACACGGCCAGAAGCGCGAAGGGCACGTTGATGAGCGCGAACAGCAGCCAGAACGGCAGGCCGGTGGCGTAGCCGATGAGCAGCGACAGCCCCGCCGTCCCGCCCGTGACGGCGTCGGACGCGTGCAGCAGGTGCAGGCCGAGGGAGGCGAGGAACGTCCCCGTGAGGATGCCGAGGATGTCCTCGGCCGGGGAGTGCTCGTTCGCCTTGACATCGAAGACGAGCGAGGGCCCCGTCGTCGGGTCGACGGGGTCGGGATCGGGCGAACTCACCCGGCGAGCCTACCCGCCGGCCGGGCCGGGACGGTGCGCGGCAGAGTCTCCTGCATTCGCGGGAATGAATCCGGCGCATGCGCCGTTGTCTCGAGTCTCGGGAGGATTCAGTGGGTAAGAACTACATCGACATCGAGAACGATCGCGGCGAGACGCTGCGTTACCGCAAGCACGCCAACGGGCGCGGCCTCATCGCGCAGGGCGCCAAGGTGCACGCGACCGCCCTCATCGAGGTGGGCGCGTATGTCGAACCGGGCGCGCAGGTCGCCGCAGGCGTCCACATCGGCCGTGGCGTGTGGATCGAGCCGGATGCGATCATCGGGCCCGAAGCCGAGATCGCCCCGCACGCCCACATCGGCGCCGGCGCCGCGATCGGCGCCCGCGCCAAGATCGGTGTGCGCACGGTCATCGGCGCCCACGCCCGCGTCGCGGGCGACTCGCTGATCGGCGACGACGAGCAGGTCGCCGACGGCGAACAGGTCGCCACCGACACGCGCGGTCTCCGCCTCGCCGCCTGAGCCGACGGGGCTGACCTCGCCGACGCGGTGGCCCGCGTCAGGCGAAGAGGAACAGCACGAACCCGACGAGCGGCAGCGTGCCCTGGGTGAGCGCGGCGCGAAGGTACTTCGCGCCGCTCGTGATGAGCACGAGCGCGGCCGCCGCCATCGATCCCAGACTGAAGAGCACGAGCGTCCGCCCGGCGACATCGGCGACCGTGTCCGGCCCCCCGGCCCAGAAGAGGGCGATCCCGAGGAGCGCGCCGATGGCGAGGAACAGGTTGTAGAACCCCTGGTTGTAGGCCATCGGACGGGTCGTGTCGGCGGCATCCTGATCGGCGACGCCGAACCGCTTCCAGACCCGCGGCTGCGTCCACTGGACGCTCTCCATGACGAAGATGTAGACGTGCAGCAGCGCCGCGAGCGCGGCGAACACGGTGGCGATGATCGCGATCATGCTCCGACTGTAGCGCTGGCGGGTACGCCGCCGCGGCTACGCTGACTCCATGGCGAAGGCGAGCGGCGGATCACAGCGCGGCGGCCGCCGACCGCCGCGGGGCCCGGCCCCCGCCCCC
>JACEFY010000409.1 GCA_016807485.1 Stenotrophomonas maltophilia
GGTCGGTCGCGATCGCTCGGACGATCGCCGCCCGCTGCTGCTGCCCGCCCGAGAGCCGATCGGGATGCGACTTCGCGAGGCCCGCGAGCCCCACCCGGTCGAGCAGGGCGAGGCCCCGCTCCTCGGCCTGCGCCCGCGGCATCCGGTGCACCGTCCGCGACGCGAGGGTGACGTTGTCGAGCACCGACAGGTGGGGGAACAGGTTGTAGCTCTGGAACACCGCCCCGAACCGCGCGCGGACGCGGTTGGCGTCGATCCGCGGGTCGGAGATGTCCTGGCCGCCGAGCAGGATCTGGCCGTCGTCGATGGGCTCGAGCAGATTCAGGCACCGCAGCAGTGTCGACTTGCCTGAACCGCTCGCGCCGATGACGGCCACGACCTCACCGGCGGCGAGCTCGAGCGAGACGCCGCGCAGCACCGCGCGGTCGCCGAACGACTTCCGGAGGTCGGTGGCCTCGAGCAGCGCGGTCACAGGATCGCCCCCGCCTGCTCGCGGGCGCGGAGCCGCGCGGTGTACCAGTCGGTGAGCCGCACCGTCGGGATCGCGAGCAGGATGAACAGGATGCCGGCGACGACGTACGGCGTGAAGTTATAGGTCTGCGACGATTCGATCTTCGCGGCGAGCACAGCGTCGACCGCCCCGAGGATCGAGATCAGGCCGACGTCCTTCTGCATGGCGACGAAGTCGTTCATGAGCGGCGGGGTCATCTTGCGCAGCGCCTGCGGCAGGACGACCTTCCGCATCGTCTGCGCGTAGCCGAGCCCGAGCGCGCGTGCCGCGAGCGTCTGCGACGGGTGGACCGCCTCGATGCCGGCGCGGATCACCTCCGACACGTACGCCGAGTAGGTCAGCGTCACTGCGATCGTGCCGAGGATGAGCGGGGGGATCCGCTCACCGGTGAGGGTCGGGATGCCGAACCCGAAGAGGTAGAGCACGATGATGAACGGCAGCCCGCGGAAGATGTCGGTGTAGGCCGCGGCGAGCACACGCACAGGGAAGAACACCGGCCCGCGCAGGGTGCGCAGCAGCGCGATCGCGAGCGCGCAGATGCCCACCGTGATGACCGACAGGCCCAGCACCTGCAGATTCAAGAGAAATCCGTCCCAGATGCGGGGGAGCGAGGCGAGGGCGATCTCCGGGTCGAAGAACGACCGCTGCACCGCCGCCCAGCCGGGGGTGTTGATGACGCTCGCCCAGACGATCACCGCGAACGCGATGGTCGACGCGATCGCCACGAGCACCGACCTCCGCGCACGGCCGGCCCGGTAGGCGCGCCGATCCCGCTCGAGGTCGCTCGGCGTGTGCAGGGTCACGGAACGACGGTACTCGACGCCGGCGCGCGGTGCGCCGCCGTCACTGCAGCAGGGTGACGCCCAGGCCCGCGCCCAGCCACTCGTCGGTGATCTCGGCGAGCGTGCCGTCTTCGCGGAGCTCGTCGATCGCCGCGCTCACGCGGTCGGTGAGGGGGGAGTCCTTCGCCAGCACGACGCCCCATTCGTCGGCGACTCCGCCCGCGGGCAGCTCTCCCACGATGTAGGAGTTCTCGATGTACATCGACGTCGCGAGGAACGCCGTCGGCAGGTCGATCACGAACGCGTCGAACTGGTTCGCGTTGAACGCAGCCACCGCATCCTCGTTCGAGGCGTACAGCCGCGGCGCGTTCGTCGGCTGGATGACGTCTTCGATCGTCTGCGCGCTCGTCGAGCCCGCCATCGCGCCGAGCGAGAGGTCCTTCAGGCCCGCGAGCGTGTCGACGCCCTCGGTGGGGCCGCCGGTGATGCCGACGACGGCCTGGCTGGCCGAGTAGTACGGCGTCGAGAAGTCGACCGCCTGCTTGCGCTCGTCGGTGATCGTGTACTGCTGGATGTTGAAGTCGAAGTTCTTGGGCCCCGGTGCGATGGCCGCTTCGAAGCTCGTCCGCACCCACTCGACGTCGTCGGCGGCGAAGCCGAGCTTGTCGGCGATCGCGTACGCGATGGCCGCCTCGAACCCCTTGCCCGAGGCCGGGTCGTCGCCGATCACGTACGGCTCGTAG
>JACEFY010000410.1 GCA_016807485.1 Stenotrophomonas maltophilia
ACCGACACCTTCGCGAGGCTCTATGCGGCCGAGCCCGGCCGCATCACCGCCGAGGAGTACGCCGAAGCGGAGGCGCTCGTCGAGGCGAAGTTCGCCACCGACGCGTGGCTGCAGCGCGTTCCGTGAGCGCCGACTCCGGACGGATCGAGATCCACCGGGGCGACAACCTCGCCGTCGCGCGGGGGTTCGCCGACGCGTCGTTCACGCTGATCTACCTCGACCCCCCGTTCAACACGGGCCGCACGCCGGGGGCGGCGGTCAAGGCCGGGTTCCGGGGGACGGCGTATGCGCGGCTCCGCGGAGACCTGCGGCAGTACGACGACCGCTTCGACGACTATTGGGACTTCCTCGAGCCGCGGCTGCGCGAGGCCTGGCGGCTGCTCGCCGACGACGGCACGCTGTACCTCCACCTCGACTACCGGGAGGCGCACTACGCGAAGGTCCTGCTCGACGCCCTCTTCGGCCGCGAATGCTTCCTCAACGAGCTGATCTGGGCCTACGACTACGGCGCGAAGAGCCGCAGCCGCTGGCCGACCAAGCACGACACGATCCTCGTCTACGTCAAGGATCCCGCCGCCTACTGGTTCGACTCCGCATCGGTCGACCGCGAGCCGTACATGGCCCCCGGCCTCGTGACACCCGAGAAGGCCGCGCGCGGCAAGCTCCCCACCGACGTCTGGTGGCACACCATCGTGCCCACGAGCGGCCGGGAGAAGACCGGCTACCCGACGCAGAAGCCCGAGGGGATCCTGCGACGCATCGTGCAGGCATCGAGCCGCCCCGGCGACCGGGTGCTCGACCTCTTCGCCGGGAGCGGCACGACCGGGGCTGTGGCGTCTGCACTCGGCCGCGACGCGGTGCTGGTCGACGACAACCCCGAGGCGATCGCCGTCATGCAGCGCCGGATGCCGCACGCCACCGTCGTCGGCTGACCGCCGCACGCCGCACGCCGCACGCCGCATCGGCTGACTCAGCGCGCGGTCGGCCCGGCTCAGTCGGCGAGGAAGCTCAGCAGCGCCGCGTTGACCTCGTCGCCGTGCGTCCAGAGCAGTCCGTGCGGCGCTCCCTCGATCTCGACGTACGTCGCCCCGGGGAGGAGCTCGCGGAACTTTCGTGCGGTCTTGTCGATCGGCAGGATGTTGTCGGCGGTGCCGTGGAGGACGAGTGCCGGCACCGTGATGGCGGGGATGTCGCCGCGGAAATCGGTCGCCCAGGTGAGCGGCGCCGCCGCCAGGGCAGCGTTGCCGGCGTGGCGCGCGGTGGCGACGGAGGCATCCACCGCCTCTTGCGAGATCCGCGAACCGAGGGTGTCGTCGAGGTTGTAGAAGTCGCGGAAGAAGCCGGTGAGGAAAGCGTGCCGGTCCTTCCGGACGGCGTCGGCCGTGCCGTCGAAGAAGGCCTGGTCGCCCGCGCCGTCGGGGTTGTCGTCGGTGATCAGGAGGAACGGCTCGAGCGAGCCCAGGAAGGCCGCCTTCGCGATACGACCCGCGCCGTAGCGGGCGAGGTAGCGGGCGATCTCACCGGTGCCCATCGAGAACCCGACGAGGGCGACGTCGTGGAGATCGAGGTCTTCGAGGAGCGCGTGCAGGTCGGCCGCGA
The DNA here is from genome assembly GCA_016807485.1 of Stenotrophomonas maltophilia. Classification (GTDB taxonomy): domain Bacteria; phylum Actinomycetota; class Actinomycetes; order Actinomycetales; family Microbacteriaceae; genus Microbacterium. Next base: position 1,600 of record JACEFY010000410.1, read on the forward strand.
ACGTGTCGTAGTCCGACCCGGACGCGGTCTTGGTCGAGGCGCCGAACCCGCGGCGGTCGTACGCGATGACCCGGTACCCGGCATCCAGGAGCGCCGCCTGCTGCTTGCCCCACGACTCGCCGTCGAGCGGGAACCCGTGGATGAGGACGACCGGCTGGCCGGCGCCCTGGTCGGTGTAGAAGAGGTCGATGTCGGTCGAGTTCTCTGTTCCGACGGTGATGTGCGCCATGGGGGCTCCTCCCGGCCGAGGACGGATGCCGCGGCTCGAGCCTGACGTTACGACGGGTTCGCGCCGCGCTCCACCCCTTGACAGGGGTGTCACCGGACGTTCATCGCGCGCGCTCAGCTGTCGCGGCGCGCGCCCTCCGACGGGTGCACGGCGAAGATGTGCGGCGCGGTGAACCCGGCCTCCGCGAAGGCGAGCTCCACGGC
>JACEFY010000411.1 GCA_016807485.1 Stenotrophomonas maltophilia
ATCGTCGGCACGACCGACAAGGTCACCACCCTCGACCCGGCCGGCTCGTACGACAACGGCTCGCTCGCCGTGCAGACGCAGGTCTTCCCATACCTCGTCAACACCGACTACAACTCGACCGAGGTCGTCCCCGACCTCGCCGAGTCGGCCGAGTTCACCTCGCCGAACGAGTACACCGTGAAGCTCCCCGCGGGCCTCAAGTGGGCCAACGGCAACGACCTCACCTCCTCCGACGTGAAGTTCTCGTTCGACCGCAACCTCAAGATCGCCGACCCGAACGGCGCGTCGAGCCTGCTCTACAACCTCGACAGCGTCGAGACGCCCGACGACACCACCGTCGTCTTCAAGCTGAAGACCGACAACGACCAGGTGTTCCCCTTCATCCTGACGTCGTTCCCCGGCGCGATCGTCGACGAGGACGTCTTCTCGGCCGACGCGATCACCCCCGACCAGGACATCGTGGATGCCGACGCCTTCGGCGGCCCCTACGCGATCACCTCGTGGGACTTCAACAAGGCTGTCGAGTTCACCCCGAACGAGAACTACCAGGGTCTGCTGTCGGCCGCCGAGAACTCGGGCGTCATCCTCAGCTACTTCGCCGACTCGTCGAACCTGAAGCTCGCCGTGCAGGAGGGTGACGTCGACGTGGCGTACCGCAGCCTGTCGGCCACCGACGTCGAAGACCTCTCGACGAACGACAAGGTCAAGGTCGTCGACGGACCCGGCGGCGAGATCCGCTACATCGTCTTCAACTTCGACACGCAGCCGTTCGGCGCGACGACCGCCGACGCCGACGCCGCCAAGGCGCTCGCCGTGCGTCAGGCCGTCGCCGATCTCGTCGACCGCGACACGATCGCCACCCAGGTCTACAAGGGCACCTACACGCCGCTGTACTCCTACGTCCCCGAGGGATTCGCCGGTGCGACCGAGGCGCTCAAGGGCCTCTACGGCGACGGCAACGGAGGACCGGATGCCGCCAAGGCCAAGTCGACCCTCGAAGCCGCCGGCATCACGACGCCCGTCGAGCTCAGCCTGCAGTACAGCCCCGACCACTACGGCCCGTCGTCGGGCGACGAGTACGCGCTCATCAAGTCGCAGCTCGAAGCCGACGGCCTCTTCACGGTCAACCTGCAGTCGACCGAGTGGGTCCAGTACTCCAAGGACCGCACGGCCGACGTCTACCCGGCCTACCAGCTGGGCTGGTTCCCGGACTACTCCGACGCCGACAACTACCTGGCGCCGTTCTTCCTCAAGGACAACTTCCTGGGTAACCACTACGACAACCCGGAGGTCAACGACCTGATCCTGAAGCAGGCCGTGGAGCCGGATGCCGCGACCCGCACCGCGGACATCGAGAAGATCCAGGAGCTCGTCGCGGGCGACCTCTCGACCGTCCCGCTGCTGCAGGGCGCTCAGGTCGCCGTGACCGGTGCCGACGTGAGCGGGGTCACCCTCGACGCGTCGTTCAAGCTCCGCTTCGCGCCGATCACCAAGTAATCCCGCTCCGGGCGTTCCGCCTCGTCTGCGTTCGCGCGGCGAGGCGGGACGCCCGTTGTCCGTAAGGTAGTCACTCATGAGCACCGACGCCGTTCTCGTCGCCGAGCCACCGCCAGCCCTGCATTCGCGGACGCGGGGGTCGGGCTCGACGCTCGGCCGCTACATCCTCGTGCGGTTCCTGCTGATCTTCCCGACCGTGCTGATCCTCGTGACGCTGGTCTTCTTCCTCATCCGCCTGACGGGCGACCCCATCACGGCGGCGCTCGGCGGCCGCCTCCCGGCCGACCAGCTGGCCCAGCGCATCAGCGAAGCCGGCTACGACCGCAACATCTTCATCCAGTACGTCGAGTACCTCGGACAGATCTTCACCTTCAACTTCGGCACGACGATCACCGACAAGCAGCCGGTCATCGACGTCATCGTCACCTACGGCACGGCCACGCTCGAGCTCGTGCTCTACTCGCTCGTCGTCGCCTTCCTCGTGGGCATCCCGCTCGGGCTCGTCGCGGCGGCGCTCCGCGATCGCTGG
>JACEFY010000412.1 GCA_016807485.1 Stenotrophomonas maltophilia
GCTCGCCCGCCGACGCCAGCGCGACCTGCGGCGCGTCGTCGGGGCCCCGCACGTCGCGGAATCGGTCGAGGATGGCGGTCTTCGTGAGGCCGATCGCCTCGACCCGCGCGCGGACGGCGTCCAGCCCCACCCGCGCGAGGAGGGCGTTGGCGGCGGATGCGTCGGATGCCGCCGCCGCGAGCACGGCGAGATCGCACACCGGCAGCGCGGGCGCTTTGAGGTGCTGCCAGAGGCCCGCGACGCCCACCGGATCGACCGAGCGACGCTCGAGGATCTCGAACGGATCGAGTGCGCGCGCATCGATCTGCGCCGCGACCTCGATGAGCAGCGGCACGATGCCGAGCCCCGCCACCGGCAGCGTCAGGTGGTCGTCGCCGACGAGCACCCCTTCGCCGCTGTCGAGGTCGGAGACCCGCACCGACACCTGCGCTCCCGCGCTCGAGAGGGCATCGAGTGATTTGAGCGTGCCGAGGAACGAAGGCTGCCGAAGGGCGCGGCGCGGCGCGACCGCTTCGCTCGGGGTGGCACCGCGGCGCGACCGACCCGCACGCGACCCCGATGTCCCCTCGGGTTCACGCGCGGCCGAGCGGCGGGTGCGCGGCCGCTCGGTCACCAGATCGTGACGCGGGCGTCGGCGTCGAGCCAGAGCTCGTCGCTCTCGGAAACCTCGAACGCGCGGTAGAACTCGTCGACGTTGCGGACGATCTGATTGCAGCGGAACTCGTTCGGCGAGTGCGGGTCGATCGTCAGCAGGCGGATGGTCTCGGCATCGCGCCCCTTCTGCTGCCAGATCTGCGCCCAGCTGTAGAGGAGGCGCTGGATGCCCGTGAGTCCGTCGATGACCGGTCCGTCGCCGCCGTCCTCGCCGAGGTGCAGCCGGTAGGCCTTCAGCGCGATGCCGAGCCCACCCAGGTCGCCGATGTTCTCGCCGATCGTGAGGGCGCCGTTGACGGTGTGCTCGGGGGCGAGCCCCCGAGGGACGAGCTCGTTGTACTGCGCGATGAGGGCGCCCGTGCGCTCCTCGAACGCCGTACGGTCCTCGTCGGTCCACCAGTCGTTGAGCGCGCCGCTGCCGTCGAACGCGCTCCCCTGGTCGTCGAAGCCGTGGCCGATCTCATGGCCGATGACGGCGCCGATGCCGCCGTAGTTGGCCGCGGCATCCCGATCCATGTCGAAGAACGGATACTGCAGGATCGCCGCGGGGAACACGATCTCGTTCATCAGCGGGTTGTAGTAGGCGTTCACCGTCTGCGGGGTCATGTACCACTCGTCGCGGTCGATGGGCGCCCCGAGCTTCGCGAGCTGCCGGTCGTGCTCCCACGCGTTCGTGCGGCGCACGTTGCCGATGAGGTCGTCGGCGGCGACCTCGAGCGCGCTGTAGTCCTTCCACTTCGCCGGGAATCCGACCTTCGGAGTGAACGCGGCGAGCTTCTCGAGTGCGCGTTCGCGGGTGGCGGGCGTCATCCACTCGAGCTCCGAGATCGACTGCCGGTAGGCCTCGATGAGGTTGGCGACGAGCTCGTCCATCTCCTCCTTCGCGCGCGGCGGGAAGTGGCGCGCGACATACACCTTGCCGACCGCCTCGCCGAGGGCCGCCTCGACGAAGCTGACGCCGCGCTTCCACCGCTCGCGGTTGACGGGCACGCCGGTGAGCTCGGTGCCGTAGAACGCGAAGTTCGTGGCGACGAAGTCGTCGGAGAGGAATGCCGCGGATGCGCGGATGACGTGCAGACGCAGCCACGCCTTCCAGTCCTCCAGGCGCTCTTCCGACAGGAGCCCCCCGAGCCCGTCGAGGTAGCTCGGCTGGTTCACGTTGATCTCGGCGAACCCGTCGCGGTGCTCGCCGGCGACCGCGTCGAGCCACCCGTCGAGGTCGACGCCGACGCGCTCCTGCACGTCGGCCCACGTCATGAGGTTGTAGGTCGCGACCGCATCCCGGCTGCGCACGTTGTCCCAGTGGTGGCCGGCGAGCTCGGTCTCGAGGGCGAGCACGCGATCG
>JACEFY010000042.1 GCA_016807485.1 Stenotrophomonas maltophilia
GACCGCCTCATCGGAGACCTCGGCATCCGCGTCGTCGTCCGCGTCTTCCGCGTCGTCGGGCGTCTCTTCCGCGACGGCAGTCGGGGCCGGAGCCTCTGCCTCCGTCTCGGCCACGTCTGTCGGCTCTGCTGCGACCGCGGCATCCGGTTCCGGCGCGCCTGCCGCCTCGACGTCAGCGCTCGGCTCTGCCGCCGCAGGCTCCGTGGGCACGGCGGACACCGGCCCGAACTCCGTCACGATCGGCACGGATGCCGTGCGGATGCGCTCTTGCTGCCGCGCGCGGCGACGGGTGAGCGCGGGCGAATCGAGATCGACGTCCGCGGCGGCCGGAGGTGCCTCGGCGACCTCGGCGGGCTCCGCGGCGCGCGGCAGGGGGGCGACGACGACGGGAGCCGGCTGTTCGCTTTCTCCGCCGGCTTCGGCTCCGGCGGCTTCCGCCTCGGCGAGCTGCTCGGGCGTGATGACGGGCGTGGATGCGGTGTTGCGCAACTCACGCAGCTGACGTCGCGTCAGCTGGGGGGAATCGGGCTGGTCGGGTGTGCTCATGCCTCGCTCCGGTAAAGGTCGTGCTTCGCAATGTATTGGACGACGCCGTCGGGGACGAGGTACCACACCGGGTGGCCCCGACGAACTCTTGCACGGCAGTCGGTCGACGAGATCGACAGTGCGGGGATCTCGAGCTGACTGACGTCCTCGCTCGGTAGCCCCTCGGTGCTGAGCACGTGACCGGGTCGGGAGACGGCGACGAAATGCGCCAGCTCCCAGAGCTCGTCGTGATCGCGCCAACCGAGGATCTGCGCGACGGCATCGGCGCCGGTGATGAAATACAGCTCGGCGTCGGGTCGCGCCGCCTTGAGGTCTTTCAGCGTATCGATCGTATAGGTCGGGCCGTCACGATCGATGTCGACACGGCTGACGGTGAACTGCGGGTTGGATGCCGTGGCGATGACCGTCATCAGGTATCGGTGCTCGCTCTCGGTGACCTTGTCCTTCTGCCAGGGAAGACCCGTCGGCACGAACACGACCTCATCGAGCCCGAAAGACTGCGCCACTTCACTCGCGGCGACGAGGTGCCCGTGATGGATCGGGTCGAACGTGCCGCCCATCACCCCGATCCGCGGGGCACGCGCAGAGGACATCGCGCGGCCTAGTGGTGGCCGTGTCCCGCTTGCGAGTGGTCGACCGGGTGCGCCTTCGCGTAGGCGTCGGCCTTGTGCGCGTGTCGGTTGGCGACGTTGCGGTAGGACATCGTGACCGCGCCGAGGGCGAGGAAGACGACGAACGCGATGGCGCCGAAGATGAACGTCTCCGCCTGGACGTTGCCGGTGTGCTCTGCCCCTTCTGCGGCAAAGGCGACGATCGTGGCGACAGTCATTCGTGCTCCGTTCGGTTCGGGTGGTTCCACCTTAGGCGGTCACGGGCGGATCTGCCCGGCGCCACGGGCGAGCCATTTGGTGCTGGTGAGCTCGGGCAGACCCATCGGACCGCGCGCGTGGAGCTTCTGGGTGGAGATCCCCACCTCGGCGCCGAACCCGAACTCGCCCCCGTCGGTGAAGCGCGTGGAGGCGTTGGCCATGACGACGGCCGAGTCGACCTCGGCGAGGAAACGTTCGGCGTGCGCCTCGTCGGTCGTGATGATCGATTCGGTGTGCTGCGTCGAGTACGTGCGGATGTGGGCGAGCGCGGCGTCGAGGTCGTCGACGATCCGGAGCGACACGTCGAGGCTCATGTGCTCGGTCGACCAGTCGGCGTCGGTCGTGGGCACGGCATCCGGCACGAGGAAGCGGATCTCATCGTCGCCGTGGATCGTCACCCCTGCCGCCTGCAGCGCTGCGGCGACCGGCGGCACGAGCCGCTCCGCCCCGCCGCGGACGACCAGCACCGTCTCGACGGCGTTGCAGACGCTCGGGCGCTGGGCCTTCGCGTTGACGATGATCTGCTCCGCCCACTCGAGCGGCGCGGATTCGTCGAGCACGATGTGCACGACGCCGGCACCGGTCTCGATGACCGGGACCGACGACTGGGTGACGACCGTCTCGATGAGCTCGGCGCTCCCCCGCGGCACGAGCACGTCGACGAGCCCCCGCGCCTGCATGAGCGCGTGCGCGCCGTCGCGGCCGAAGTCGTCGACCGTCTGGATGGCTTCGGGGTCGATCCCCTGCCCTTCGAGCGCCGCACGCATCGTCCGGACGAGCGCCGCATTCGTGTTCTGGGCCGCCGTGCCGCCGCGCAGGACGACGGCGTTGCCCGCACGGAGCGCGAGCGCCGCGATGTCGACGGTGACGTTCGGCCGCGCCTCGTAGATCGAGCCGACGACACCGAACGGCACCGACACCTTCTGCAGGTGCACGCCGTTCGGGAGCGTCCGCTCGTCGAGGACGCGCCCGACCGGATCGGGCAGGTCGGCGACCGCACGCACCGCCGCCGCGAGCGCGAGGACGCGCGGACGGTCGAGACGGAGGCGGTCGGCCAGCCCCGCGGAGATGCCGCCCGCCGTGCCGCGCGTGAGGTCGTCGGCGTTGGCGGCGATGATCGTCTCGGCGGCATCGGTGACGGCATCCGCGATCGCCCGCAGCGCATCGGCCTTGGCCGCGTCGGTGAGGAGGCCGACGGCGCGCGACGCGTTCTTCGCGAGGACGAGGCGCTCCTGCGCGGTGGCGGCGATCGTGGCGGTGGTCATCCGCCCATTCTACCGAGCCGTCCGGACCCGATCAGGGCGTCGTGACGGCCCGGATCGCGTCGGTCGAACTCGCCGGGGTCACGCCGGGCGCCGGGGCGAACCAGGTGCCGATGTGCGCACCCTCCAGCGCTGCCGCGACGAGGTCGGCGCTCGTGACGAGCACGCCGATCCCGGATGCCGTGGCCAGCCGTGCGGCGGACGCCTTCGTGGCCGCTCCCCCGGTGCCGACGCTGTTGACGACGACCGAGCCGAACTCGAACCCGCTCAAATCGTCGTCGTGTGCCACCACGTCGATGGCGCGCGCCCCGGGCTCGCCCGGCGGGCGGGTGTAGAGCGACTCGATGTCGCTGAGCAGCACCAGCGCGTCGGCGCCGATCAACTGGGCGACCAGCGCCGCCAGGCGGTCGTTGTCGCCGAAGCGGATCTCATGGGTGGCCACCGTGTCGTTCTCGTTGACGATCGGCAGGATCCGCAGGCCCAGCAGTCGCTCCATCGCGCGGCGCGCGTTGGAACGGTGGGTCGGGTTCTCGAGGTCGCCGGCCGTCAGCAGCACCTGACCGGCGACGATCTCGAACGGACGCAGGGCGTCCTGGTAGCGATAGATCAGCACGTTCTGCCCGACTGCCGCCGCGGCCTGCTGCGTGGCGAGGTCGACGGGTCGCTCTTCGAGGGCGAGGTAGGGCATGCCGGTCGCGATCGCACCGGACGACACCAGCACGACCTCGGTGCCGCGCGCGTGGGCGGCGGCCAGCGCGTCGACGATCGGCCCGATCTTCTCGGCGTTCTCACCGCTGATCGACGACGACCCGACCTTCACGACGACCCGTCGCGCGCCGACGAGGCCCGCGCGATCATGCACGCTCACTCCTGCTCGTCCCCCACCTGATCGGTTCCCTGACCACGCCGCACGGCGATGCGCTCGGCTTCGAGTTCGGCGCGAGCTTCGGCCTTGGCATCCATGCGCTCGTGATAGCGGTCGCGTCGCTGCGACGTCGTGCGGCGCGGGTTGAGGTCGAGTCGCGGGTCGGTGCCGCGCGGGGCCGTCATCAGCTCGGCGGCCGACGAGAGCGCGGGATGCCAGTCGAACACGATCGCGTCGCCCTCGCCGATGACGACGGTCGAACCGGCGACCGCGCCCACACGGAAGAGCTCGTCTTCGACGCCGAGCTTCTCGAGCCGGTCGGCGAGGAAGCCGACGGCCTCTTCGTTCTGGAAGTCGCACTGCTGCACCCAGCGCACCGGCTTCTCGCCGAGGATGCGGTAGACGTTGCCGTAGGTGCCGCCCTCGACACGGATCTCGAACTCCTTGACCGAGCCTTTCGGCCGGAGCACCACGCGCTCGGGCTCGGGAGCCGCGGCGAGCACCGCGCGGTGCTGGGCGATGATGTCGGCGAGGGCGAACGACAGCTGACGGAGTCCCGCGTGGCTGACGGTGGAGATCTCGAACACCCGGTATCCGCGGGCCTCGAGATCGGGTCGCACGAGGTCGGCGAGATCCTGTGCCTCGGGCACGTCGATCTTGTTGAGGGCGATCAGCTGCGGGCGCTCCAGGAGCGGCACCTGGCCTTCCGGAACCGGATAGTTGCCGAGCTCGGCGAGGATGACGTCGAGATCCGACAGCGGATCGCGCCCGGGTTCGAGCGTCGCGCAGTCGAGCACGTGCACGAGCGCCGTGCAGCGTTCGACGTGGCGGAGGAATTCGAGGCCGAGACCCTTGCCCTCGCTGGCGCCCTCGATGAGTCCGGGGACGTCGGCGACGGTGTAGCGGATGTCGCCGGCCTCGACGACGCCGAGGTTCGGATGCAGCGTTGTGAAGGGGTAGTCCGCGATCTTGGGCCGCGCCGCCGACATTGCGGCGATGAGGCTGGACTTGCCGGCCGACGGATAGCCGACCAGCGCGACATCGGCGACGGTCTTCAGCTCGAGGAAGACGTCGCCCTCCCAGCCGGGGGTGCCCAGCAGGGCGAAGCCGGGTGCCTTGCGCTTCGGGTTCGCGAGGGCCGCGTTGCCGAGCCCGCCCTGGCCGCCGGGGGCCGCCACGAAGCGGGCGCCCGGGGAGACGAGGTCGATGACGGTCTCGCCGTCGGCATCCTTGACCACGGTGCCCACCGGCACGTGCAGTTCGACGGCCTCGCCGTTGGCGCCGGAGCGGTGATCGCCCATGCCGAAGCCGCCGTTCTCCGCGGAACGGTGCGGCGAGTGGTGGTACGACAGCAGTGTCGTCACCTGCGGGTCGGCGACGAGCACGACGTCACCGCCGTGACCGCCGTTGCCGCCGTCGGGACCGGCGAGCGGCTTGAACTTCTCGCGCTTGACCGAGACGCATCCGTTGCCGCCCTTGCCCGCGCGCAGGTGCAGGGTCACCCGATCGACGAACGTGACCATGGAAATCTCCTCGGGGAAAATGAGAGAGGGGCGGGCCGAAGCCCGCCCCTCTCCACAGGAATGTGTGTGTTACTCGGCTGCCGCGAGTGCCACGATGTTGACGACCTTGCGGCCGCCCTTCTGGCCGAACTCGACCGCGCCGGCCTCGAGGGCGAACAGCGTGTCGTCGCCACCGCGGCCGACGTTCGCGCCCGGGTGGAAGTGCGTGCCGCGCTGACGGACGATGATCTCGCCGGCGAGAACCTTCTGGCCGCCGAAGCGCTTCACGCCCAGTCGCTGAGCGTTGGAGTCACGACCGTTGCGGGTGGAGCTTGCGCCCTTTTTGTGTGCCATCTCTACGTCTCCCGAGACTTACTTGATGCCGGTGATCTTGACGCGCGTGAGGTCCTGACGGTGCCCCTGGCGCTTCTTGTAGCCGGTCTTGTTCTTGAACTTCTGGATCACGATCTTGGGGCCGCGCTCTTCGCCGAGAACCTCGGCGGTGACGGTCACCTTCGCAAGCTTGTCGGCATCCGTCGTGACGGCATCGCCGTCGACGAGCAGAACGGCGGGAAGCTCGAGCTTCTCACCGACCTTCGCCTTCTGACGGTCGAGGACGACGATGGTGCCGACCTGGACCTTTTCCTGACGGCCGCCGGCGCGCACAACTGCGTAAACCACTTCACACCTGTTTCTTCTGTTGGAGCGCTCGGCTCCGATTGTCTTCGTGAGACTGGGAAGTCTTCGGTGCGGCCCTCGACGCAACAGAGGGGTACACGGCGCACCAAGGGTCTACTTTACCGGATGGCGGGCGATCGGGCAAAAGCGCCCGCCGGGCGTGTCGCAGTCGGCCTCCGGGCCCCGCACGGCGGCCGGGCGACCGGCGCCGTAGGATGACCGGTCATGGCCATTCTCATCGACGACGCGCGGTGGCCCGCCCACGGTCGGATGTGGGCGCACCTGGTGAGCGACAGCGATCTCGATGAGCTGCATGCGTTCGCCCGCGCTCACGACATCCCGCGGCGCGCGTTCGACCTCGATCACTACGACGTGCCCGACGATGCGGTCCCGCGCCTCATCGACGGAGGTGCCGAGCACGTCAGCGGACACGACCTGGTCCGCCGCCTCATCGCATCCGGGTTGCGGGTCACCGCACGCGAACGGCGGACCCGCCGACCCTGATCACTCCTCGGTCGCGGTCGCGATCGGCGTGCCGGTGAGGGCTGCCGTCGTCACCCGACGGCGTCCGCGTCCCTGCCCCGGAGCCTTCGGCTCAGGGAGGGCGCTCAGCACCGAATCGAGGAGGAGGTCCTTCTCTGTGCGCGGACGGGACTCGCTCGGGGCGGACTCGCGCTTCTTGCGCACCTTCTTCGGCCGCTCGACGGGTGCTTCGGCGGCGGGCGTCACGACGACGTCCTCGGTCGGGGTGTGGATGGTGGATGCCGCGATCTGCGCGAGCGCCGACTTGGCACTCTCGGTGATCACGTGCGTTCCGCCGTTCGCTCCCCCGTTGCCCTGCGACGACGACGCGGCGCTCTGGCGCGGCCGGCGGTTCGAGCCGGACTGCGCCTGCGGGCCGGTGCGGTGCTTGACCACGGGGTCGTGGTGGACGATGACGCCGCGGCCGGCGCACACCTCGCAGGCCTCGCTGAAGGTCTCGAGCAGCCCGAGGCCGAGCTTCTTGCGTGTCATCTGCACGAGCCCGAGCGAGGTGACTTCGGCCACCTGGTGCTTCGTGCGGTCGCGGCTGAGGCACTCGACGAGGCGGCGGAGCACGAGGTCGCGGTTCGACTCGAGCACCATGTCGATGAAGTCGACGACGATGATGCCGCCGATGTCGCGCAGGCGCAGCTGCCGCACGATCTCCTCCGCGGCCTCGAGGTTGTTCTTGGTGACCGTCTCCTCGAGGTTGCCGCCGGTGCCGACGAATTTGCCCGTGTTGACGTCGACCACCGTCATGGCCTCGGTGCGGTCGATCACGAGCGATCCGCCCGACGGCAGCCAGACCTTGCGGTCGAGTGCCTTCTCGATCTGCTCGCTCACCCGGAAGCGGTCGAACGGATCCTGGTCGTCCTCGTACTTCTCGATGCGCTCGAGGAGGTCCGGCGCGACACCGGAGAGGTAGGACGTGATGGTCTGGTGCGCGTCCTCGCCCTGGATCAGCATCTTGGTGAAGTCCTCGTTGAAGACGTCACGGACGATCTTGACCAGAAGGTCGGGTTCGGCGTGCAGGAGCGCCGGAGCCTGGATCGACTCGACCTGGCTCGAGATGTGTTCCCACTGCGACGTGAGCCGCTGCACGTCGCGCGTCAGCTGGTCTTCCGTGGCGCCTTCGGCGGCCGTCCGCACGATGACACCGCTCGATTCGGGCAGCACCTCCTTGAGGATGCGCTTGAGACGCGCGCGCTCCGTGTCGGGGAGCTTGCGGGAGATGCCGTTCATCGCTCCGCCGGGGACGTACACGAGGTACCGGCCGGGAAGCGAGATCTGGCTCGTGAGGCGCGCACCCTTGTGGCCCACGGGATCCTTCGTCACCTGCACGAGTACGCGATCGCCGGACTTCAGCGCCAGCTCGATACGCCGGGGCTGGTTGCCGGTCTCCACGGCATCCCAGTCGACCTCACCCGAGTACAGCACCGCGTTGCGCCCGCGCCCGATGTCGACGAAGGCGGCCTCCATGCTCGGGAGGACGTTCTGCACGCGCCCGAGGTAGACGTTGCCGATGAGCGACGACTCCTGGCTGCGCGCCACGTAGTGCTCGACGAGCACGTTGTCCTCGAGGACGGCGATCTGGATGCGGCCGTTCTTGGAGCGGACGATCATGTCGCGGTCGACCGCCTCGCGGCGTGCGAGGAACTCCGCCTCGGTCACGACGGTGCGACGGCGGCCCGCCTCGCGGCCATCGCGGCGGCGCTGCTTCTTGGCTTCCAACCGGGTGGAGCCCTTGATGCGCTGCGGCTCGGTGATGAGCTCCACCGCCCGGCGGCGGGGCGCCGAGGTGGTCTGCTGCGGGGCGGAGGCGTCGTCGGAATCGGCCGACGTTCCCCCGCTGCGGCGACGCGTACGGCGGCGCGAGCTGGCAGACGATTCCGCAGCGTCCTCGTCGCGGTCGTCGCGGTCGTCACGCTGATCGGTGCGGGCCGGCGTCACGAGAGCCGGCGGCGCGTGGAAGAAGAGCTGGGTGGAGACCGCCGACACGAACGTCTCGGGGAGAAGCCCCAGGCTCACCGCGGTGACCGGACCGGGCGCCTCGGCGGGGGCTTCGTCTGCGGGGGCGTCCTCAGCGGGCGACTCCTCGGCCGGGGCCTCCTCGGTGGGGGCCTCCTCGTCGGCTGCGGCCTCTGCCGGCTCGAGGTCGTCGTCCTCGTCCTCGCGCGGCGCGGCATCCACCACGGCGGGCGACTCGCCGGCATCCGGCGCGGCCTCCGCCGACGACTCGCCCTCGGTGAGGGCCACGTCGGCGACCACGGCGGCGATCTCCGCGTCCGCGAGCGTCGGCTCGACGGTCAGCGCGGACGCCTCGTCGGGGGTCGGAGTGGACTGGTCGTTGTGCTCATCGGCCATCTCTGGCTACTCCTAGCGAGACGGCTCCGCGTGCCGTCCTACGCAAATCTGGCGGTGCCGCTCCGTTCCGGAGGGCCCGCGAACTCATCTGGTCTGCAACGTGAGCCCGCTCATGGGCTGAGGCTCGTGCTGCCTAGGGCGTTCATCGCCCGAAGTCGTCTGTGACACTCATTCGCGGCGCGGCCGCCGAGCATCGGCCTCCATTATCGCACTATCCCTGTCGGAATGCGCGAACGCCGGCATGCTCAGCCGGTCCATTCCCGCGAATGGCATAATCGCGCCATGCCTTCACGCCCCGTGCCCACCCGTCCGATCGTGCTGGCGGTGTGGATGGTCATCGCCGGCGTGATCGGCTGGATCGCCGCGTTCGCGTTGACCGTCGAGAAGTTCGACAAGCTCACCGATCCGACGGATGCCGCATCCTGCGACTTCAGCGTCATCGTGCAGTGCTCGGCGAACCTCGACTCGCCGCAGGGCAGTGTGTTCGGGTTCCCGAATCCGCTTCTGGGCCTCGCCGGGTGGATGGCACCGATCGTGGTGGGCGTGGCGATCCTCGCCGGGGCGCGGTTCGCCCGCTGGTTCTGGTGGGCGTTCGCCGCGGGCATCACCTTCGCTTTCGGCTTCGTGCTGTGGCTCATCGGGCAGAGCATCTTCGTGCTCGGCACGCTCTGCCCGTGGTGCATGGTGACGTGGCTCGTGACCATCCCGACCTTCTACGCCGTCTGGGTCCACCTGCTGCGGTCCGGGGTCATCTCCCGGTCACAGAAGGCGCGCGCGATCGGCGGCGCGCTGACCTCCTGGGTCCCGCTCATGGCGATCGCGACCTATGCCGTCGTTCTGCTGCTCGCCCAGGTGCGCCTCAACGCCATCCCCCAGCTCATCGACGTCATCTTCTGACCCCCGCGCTGGCCCTTCATCCGTCGCAAACCCCCGCATCCACCGCGGGAAGCGACGATTCGCGACGGATGAAGGTGGCGCGGCCGGTCAGAACCAGATCGCGAGCTCGCGCGCGGCCGATTCGGGGCTGTCGCTGCCGTGCACGAGGTTCTGCTGCACCTTCAGGCCCCAGTCGCGGCCGAAGTCGCCGCGGATCGTGCCGGGCGCGGCCGTCGTGGGGTCGGTGGTGCCCGCGAGGGAGCGGAACCCTTCGATGACGCGGTTGCCCGCGAGTCGGATGGCGACCGACGGCCCCGACAGCATGAAGTCGAGGAGCGGCTCGTAGAAGGGCTTGCCGGCGTGCTCGGCGTAGTGCTGTTCGAGGATCTCGCGGTCGGGTTCGACGAGCTTGATGTCGTCGAGCGCGTAGCCCTTCGCTTCGATGCGGGCCAGGAGCGCACCCGTCAGGCCGCGGGCAACGCCGTCCGGCTTGACGAGGACGAGGGTCTCTTCCGTGGGCATGTCAGTCTCCGTTCGTTGCGGGGTCGGCGCGCTGGGCGTTCCGGCGGTCTAGCGCTCCGCCCTTGATCGTCGCATACGCGTACATCGCGCCGAAAATGAGGGCGACCACCGCGAGCGCCGGCACGAGGAAGCCGCCGAGGGCCAGCACGAGCTGCCAGAACCATCCGAGCGCGATCCCCCAGGTGTGCCGGAGCACCCCGGTGGTGGCGATCATGAGGAGTGCCAGCACGGCGCCCGCGACGATCCCCCACCACGGCGCGACGCCCGCCGGCAGCTGGTTCAGCCCGTAGAGCGCGAGCCCGCCGAGGAAGACGATGATCGACTCGAACCCGAGGACGACGGCAGCCAGCGACTCCGCCGCGCCGCGTGGCCGCCGCACCCGCGCGCTCATGCGCTCCAGCCCTCTTTCCAGTCCTGCGCGGCCGCAAGCTGCACGGCCTCACCGGCCAGCACCACGCTTCCCGCGATGACGACGGCTCGTCGGTCGGATGCCGCGGCCCACGCCCGCGCGGCTTCGGCCGCGTCGTCGAGGTCGCGATGCACGGTCACCGGGGTGCCGACCTGCTCGACGAGGTCGG
>JACEFY010000413.1 GCA_016807485.1 Stenotrophomonas maltophilia
GATGCGATCGCGGCTGTCCTCCGCGACGCAGGCGGCACCGTCCGTCGTGCTGCCGATGATGCCGAGGCGGAAGAGCTCCTGCGCGTCCGGCGGTCGATGCACCCCGCGATGGAGACGCTCGGCACGACCCTCATCGAAGACGTCGCGGTGCCGCGCAGCGCGCTGCCGGCGATGTTCGACGAGATCGCGCGCATCGAGCGGGCGTACGGGCTCACGATCCCCACGGTGTGTCACGCCGGCGACGGCAATCTGCATCCGAACTTCGTCTTCGACGGCCCGGATGTGCCGGATGCGGTCTGGTCCGCCGCCGACGATCTCTTCCGCGCCGCGCTGCGTCTCGGCGGCACGCTCACGGGCGAGCATGGCATCGGCGTGCTCAAGCGCCGCTGGCTGCGCGACGAGCTCGGCGCCGACCAGTGGGAGCTGCAACGGCAGATCGCGCGTGTGTTCGACCCTGCCGGCATCCTGAACCCGGGCAAGGTCTTCGCCCCCTGAGCTCCATGTCGCCCTTCATCCGGCGCATACCTTGCCCTGGCGCCCGGATGCCGGGGATGTCAGCCGGATGAAGACCGTGCGCACCCGCGGAGATCGGCGCAATCGCGGATGCCGGGGCCACAGATCTCCGCACGAACGCAGATCTCCGCGGCAGCGCGCCCGCGGGTCAGAGGCCCTGCCACGCGGGCTTGTTCGCGAACGCGTACCGGTAGTAGTCGGCGTTCTCGAGCTGCGACGCCGCGGCCTCGTCGACGACGACGGTGACGTGCTCATGCAGCTGGATGGCCGACCCCGGCAGCGACGAGGTCACCGGGCCCTCCACGGCGCCGGCGACGGCGTGCGCCTTCCCCTCGCCGAAGGCCAGGAGGAAGAGGTGCCGCGACGACAGGATGGTGCCGAGCCCTTGGGTGATGCAGTGCATGGGCACGTCGTCGACCGAGTCGAAGAAGCGGGCGTTGTCGACGCGGGTCTGCTCGATGAGCGTCTTCACGCGGGTCCGCGACGCGAACGAGGAGCCGGGCTCGTTGAAGCCGATGTGCCCCGACGTGCCGATTCCGAGGATCTGCAGATCGATGCCGCCGGCCGCAGCGATCGCGCGCTCGTAATCCTCACCCGCGTGGGAGATCGTGGCGAGCGCGCCGTTGGGCGTCTGGATGAGCGCGGGGTCGAGGCCCAGCGGCTCCACCACTTCCCGGGTGATCACCGAGCGGTAGCTCTCGGGGTGATCCGGATCGATCCCGACGTACTCGTCGAGCGCGAACCCCCGCACCCGCGAGACGTCGACGCCGGTCAGCCGCGACGGCAGCGCCTCGTACACCGGCACCGGCGTCGAACCGGTGGCAAGGCCGAGCACGGCATCGGGGCGGGCGGTGATGAGCTTCACGATCTCGTCGGCGACGAGGACTCCGGCCGCGGCCGCGGAGGGGACGATGACGACTTCAGCCATGAGCGACGGTCTCCTGTTCGTGGGTGTCGGCGCCGATGAGGGCCGCACCCAGCGCCCCCGCGGGCGATCCCGCGGGCAGCAGCTCGACCCGGTCGGCCAGGTGCAGCGAGCGCAGGAACGGGGATGCCGCAGCACTCGCCTCGAGTTCCGTCACCACGAGAGTCAGCATACGGTCGCCGAGGGCGCTGACGCCTCCCCCCAAGACGACCGTCTCGACGTCGGTGGACAGCACGATCACCCGCACGGCGGCGGCGACGCCGAACGCGAGGCCGTCGCGCAGGCCCCGCGCGACGGGGTCGCCGGCATCCGCCGCGTCGAACACGTCGCGGACGGGCAGCGCACCGGGGCGTCCCCACCGCTCGGCGAGCGCTCCCCCGCCGCTGAAGGCCTCGATGCATCCGTGCTGGCCGCAGCGGCAGCGGGGGCCGCGCGGGTCGACGCTGATGTGGCCGACCTCCCCGGCGGTGCCGTGCGCGCCGCGCCACAGCCGACCGGCAGCGACGACGCCGGCGGCGATGCCGGTGCCGAGGTTGAGGTAGGCGAGGGCCCCGGC
>JACEFY010000414.1 GCA_016807485.1 Stenotrophomonas maltophilia
GAGTTCCTCGCGCTGTGCCTGTCGGCCGGCGAGGGCCTCCGCGATGCGCTCCGCCGGGTGGGCGAGATCGGCACCGGCGAGCTGACCGCCGAGTTCCGCCGGGCGGTGCTGGCCACCGGCACCGGGTCGAGCCTCTCGGACGCGCTCCAGGGCCTCGCGCGGAGCGTCGACGTGCCGGCGCTCTCGCGATCGATCGAGCACATCGTCGCCGCGATCGACCGCGGCGCCCCGCTGGCCCACGTCCTCCAGGACCAAGCGGTCGACGCCCGCGAAGACGCGAAGCGCGGACTCATCGAGAGCGCCGGCCGCAAAGAGATCCTCATGCTCCTGCCGCGCAAGGTTAAGAAATAATGTCTCACGATGCGGTTAGCCCCGATCCCCTCACGTGCCCAACGTGCGGCGTCCTGCTTCACGAGACTCCCGGCGCCTTCGAGTGCCCATCCTGCGGCTTCAGGATCGCCTACGACGCTGCGGAACGACCCCAGCCGACGGACGCCCCGCCCAGCATCCACGGCGGCTGAGAACGGCGCAGAGTCGCGAGGACCATGCGGGAGATGTCGGCGCCCCCGTCGTATTCTGATGACCTCGGCCGGAGAAGGGGACGCCGGCTACATGGGCACGAATCGCAGGTATGCGGACTCGGTCGATCGACGCGTGAATGAGCGCGTGCTCGAGGTGACCGCACGTGACGCTCCCCTGCAGTCACTCACCCCGTTGGAGTTGCGCCTCGACGAGGTTCCCCTCACCATCGACCCGAAGCCGCGACGTCGTGTCCGGGCGTGGGTTCGGTTCGGGAACGTGCCCGTGCGGGTGGATGCTGTTGCCGCGAGGTGGACGCCCGACGCCGTGGGGATCGTGTTCAAGGTCGGCGAGAAGGAACACCGCTGCTGGGTGTGGAGCGGTGCTGTCGATGAAGCTTGACGGCGAACCTCAATGCATCGGTGCGCAATCCTGTGTCAGGGCTCGCGATACGCTGTTCGACGTGACTGGAGAGAATGAGTTCGACGAGTATGAGTTGCGACCCTTTACCGAGGCGCGCCTCAACGCTGTAGCCGACGAATGGGCTTCAATCGGCGGACAGGATGAATTCGAGGTCGAGCTGGGCACCGTGTTTGCATATCATCGCGACCACCTCAACAGCACCTTCGAACTCTTCAACATCACGCGCTCAAAGACCGATGCTCTGCTCGACGTTGTACCGCCCCGCATTGGCGGTCAGACAACCAAGCTGTTGCGGATCTACATGAGCCCCGAGTTCTGGCCGGTAGATGCTGTGACCCGGGAGCTACTCAAGACACACATCAGCGCCTACTCAGAGTTCATCGTCAATGGTCTTTCCAACGGTGTAAACGAAGTCAAGATCTATGGACGAAACGATGTCGCGCTCGATATGCTGACGAGGATGCAGGATGCGTGGCACACATACGTCACAGGATCCGTTGCTATTATGCAAGGACGTTGGCTGTCGATAACTCGAAGCTGACGCCAGAGAGAATGAGAAGAACTCATGAATAGCGAACAAGCAGCAGGTATCAGGGGCGCAGTCGAAGCCGCGATGTCCACTCTCACCGACGCGCAGCTCCGCCAGCTGACGCTCGATCCGTACCTCGAGGTCCGAGCTCAGCTCGCGGTTGCACACGCGGCATAACGCTCACCTCCGGAGATGCCCCCGACCGTTTGGTCGGGGGCATCTCTCTTTACCCGCCGAACCCACCCCGGCCCGAACACGGGCAGGGCTTGCCCCGCTATCTTGAGCGCATGAGCTACTCCATCGCCAAGCTGCGCGAACTCACCGACGAGCAACTCATTGCTGAGCACGACCGACAAGCGACCCACACCGTCGTCGGCACTCAGTACTACCTCGACGAGCTCGACCGCCGATCACGAGAACGCGCAACCCAGGCAGCTAACAACCTCGCCAACCGCGCATACTGGCTCAGCGTCTCAAGCACAGTGCTTTCAGGCATCGCCACCATCGCCGCGATCATCGCC
>JACEFY010000415.1 GCA_016807485.1 Stenotrophomonas maltophilia
GGGCGGTCCGGAGCGGTCGGCGTCGGCGTTCGGGATCGAGTGCGTCGAGAACAGCACCTCGACCTCGGTGGTGACGTCGAGCCCGCGACCGCGGAGGTCGTCGAGTGCCGCGCGCAGGCCCTCGGCGAAGGGGGTGACGAACCCGGGGTGATCGAAGAACGGGCGCACCTTGTCGATCTGCACCTGCAGCGACAGGGTGGTCGCGTCGACGGCGTCGGCGAGGTCTTCGCGGTACTGGCGGCACGACGAGTACGACGAGTATGCGCTCGTGGCGATCGCGAGGAACCGCCGATGACCGTCGTCGTGCGCCTGCTGCAGCGCGTCGGTGACGTACGGCATCCAGTTGCGGTTGCCCCAGTAGACCGGCAGGCCGAGGTCGCGCGCGGCGATCTCGGCGTCGAGCGCCGCCTTCAGCTCGCGATTGTGCTCGTTGATCGGCGAGACGCCGCCGAAGTGCCGGTAGTGGTGCGCGACCTCTTCGAGTCGTTCATCGGGGATGCCGCGGCCTGCCGTGACGTTCCGGAGGAACGGGATGACGTCGTCCTGACCCTCCGGTCCGCCGAACCCGAGCAGCAGGATCGCGTCGTACTCCTGCGGTGCGGCGGCGTGCGGTTCGCCCGTGCAGTTCGCGGGTGTGGGGCCGGCGACGCGGCATCCCTCGGCGATCGCGGCGGACGCTGCCCGCGGGGGCTTCGGGCGGAATCCGCTCCCGATGTTCTCGGCCATCAGCTCAGCACCTCCGTGAGTTCGGCGATCTCCACGCGGCGGCCCGTGTAGAACGGGACCTCTTCGCGGACGTGGCGTCGGGCGTCGGTGGCCCGAAGGTCGCGCATCATGTCGACGAGGCTCGTCAGCTCGTCGCTTTCCAGCGGCAGCAGCCATTCGTAGTCGCTCAGGCCGAAGGTCGACACCGTGTTGGCGACGACATCGGTGAACGCGGCGCCCTTGCGGCCGTGCTCCATGAGCATGGCCGAGCGCTCCCCCTCCGGCAGCAGATACCACTCGTAGCTGCGGACGAACGGATACAGGCAGAGCCAAGCCCGCGGGTGCTCGCCGCGCAAGTAGCCGGGGACGTGCCGCTTGTTGAACTCCGCTTCGCGGTGCACGCCCATCGCGCTCCAGATGTTCTGGAAGGCGGCGAGGAGCGTCGAGCGGCGGAGCGAGCGCAGCGCCGCCTGCAGCGCCGCCGGGTCCTCGCCGTGCAGCCAGACCATGAGGTCGGCGTCGGCGCGCATGCCCGTGACGTCGTAGAGCCCGCGGAGCGTCACGCCGCGCTCCGGCAGGGCGTCCACGAGCGCGCCGAACTCGTCGATCACGGCATCGGTGGGGTCGACCGCCCGCGGCCGGGGGCCGGCGAGGATCGCGAAGAGGGTGTAGCCGAACGGGTTCTGATCGCTCATGCGACGCTCCTTGAGGGCACGGGGGACGGAGTGGAGGTGAGGGATGCCGCCAGCGCGCGGGCGTGCGGGATGACGGAGGCGAGCCCCGTCCCCGCCGCGGCGGCGCCGGCGAGATGGATGCCGGCGGCGGCGAGCTGCGCGCGGCGCTGCTCGTCGATCGCCGGCCCGGCGACGGCGTCGGGGTAGACCGCCCCGGTCACCGCGACGACGGCATCGGGGCGGACGGGGACGCCGGTGAGCAGCGCGATCTCGCGCGCCACGTCGGCGGGGGTCGACAGGCCCGGCGCCTCGGCGTCGCGCGCCGAGAGGCGGAACAGATGGCGCCCGGCGGGGAGCTTCTCGTCGAGCCAGCCCCACTTGGCGTTCGCGTGCGTGAGCGCCGTGGCCGCCTCCCGCACGCCGGGCGCGACGATCGCCCCGGAACCCACCGGGTGAGCGTCGAACGCGGAGTCGTCGACGAGCGCCGCGACGACGCGCACCCGGCGCGGCGCGGCGCTCGCGGGAGCGGGGTCGCCCAGGAGGGCGCGGCCGGCGGCGGCTCCCGTGGCGACGACGACGCGCGCCGCGCTCAGCGTGGCGTCCGCCGTCGAG
>JACEFY010000416.1 GCA_016807485.1 Stenotrophomonas maltophilia
GACTCGCCGGAGTTGATGTTCCAGATGTCGGCGCCGGTCGCGCGGCCGAGGGCCGCGTCGTTCAGCAGCACATGGTCGAGCGACCCCGACAGCCCCGAGAAGCTGTACGACGAGGAGTCGACGTCGAAGGCCTGCTCGGCGTCGGTGTAGCCGGCGTCGTACAGCACCTGCAGCGGGTCTTCCTCACCGTAGGAGTTGAAGTCGCCGACCAGCGCGACGGCGGAGACGTCGCCCTGGATCGTCGCGACCCAGTCGCGGAGCGCCGTCGCCTGACGCACGCGCGACTCGGTCGACGACCCCTGGCCGTCGCCCGTGTCGGCATCGCCGGGCCACGGTCCTGCCGAGCCCTTCGACTTGAAGTGGTTGACGGCGAAGAGGAACGGCGCGCCACCGGCATCCGGCACGAACGCTTGCGCGATGGGCTCACGGGCGTTGCCGAACGCCTCGCCGTCGGCGCTCTGGTCGCCGAGCGCACGGGCGTCGCCGACGGTGTCGACCGACGCGGTGCGGTAGATGATCGCGTTCGTGATGACGTCCTGCTCGGCGACCGGCGGCAGGACGGCCGACGAGGGCACGTACGCCCAGGTTCCCGCACCGGCGGCGGCGTTGAGGGCGGCGACGAGGGTCGCGGTCGCCTCGTCGGGCTGCTCGCCGAGAGCGGCGGAGTTCTCGATCTCCATGAGCCCGACGACGTCGGCGCCCAGCGCCGAGATGGCCGCCACGATCTTGTCCTGCTGGCGCTGGAGGTCGGCGGCATCCCATGCACCACGCTGCGGGCAGCCGTCGCGGACCGTCACCCCGTCGCCCAGACGGTCGGTGTACGCGACGCACGTCGTGGTGTCGGTGCCGAGCGTCGTGAAGTAGTTCAGCACGTTGAACGACGCCACCCGCACATCGCCGCCGACCGCGTCGGGCGTTGCCGTGCGGGTGTTCGCGAACGTCGCGCCGTCGGTCCCCGAGCCGTCTCCCGTGAGCGGCTGGGTGGGGTTCAGCTTCCACGTGTTGTTGCGGTAGTCGACCACGAGAGGCTCGGTGAACGTGACGCCCGCACCGACGACGACCGGCTCGGTGAGCGAGACGTACGCCGGGGTGGATGCCGCGTTCGCCGGCGCGAGGTAGTTGATGCTCGTGCCGTCGTCGAGCGTGACGGCGCGCGCGGCGTTGTCGGCGGCCACCGCGGCCGCCTCGGGGGTACCCGGCCGGGCGACGTCTGTCGGCTGACGCAGGGGCGTGTCGCCGGCGGCGAGGCCCACTTCGCCGTACTGGTTGGTCGAGTACGTGTTGGTCACGGTGAAGGCGCCCTGCGGGTCGATGAGCATCGACTCGAGGCTCTCGCGCTGCGCCGCGTTCGCGGGCCAGGTGACCGTGGCCGGCACGGGAGGCGTCGCGGCGTCGATCTTCACGGCTCCGCCCGCACCCACGGTGATCTCGGTGAGTCCGCTGAACTCCGACACGGCCCCGGTCACGCGCACGGTGTCGCCGAGCGCGACCTCGCCGGTGGCGGCGGGGGAGTAGACGAAGACCGCGTCGGAGGCGGTGTGCGTGGCGAGGTCGATCGCGCCCCCGGTGCCGGGGGTCTGGATCACGTAGCCGTCGTAACCGCTGGTGGCGTAACGGGCGGTGACGACGCCGGTCGTGGTGACGGTGGTGCCGGCGAGCGGCGAGGCGTCGCCCGAGCCCTGGATCTCCGCGATCGTCGCCGTCGTGGGCGTCGGCGGCGTGGTCTCGGTCGGGGTGGGTGTGGGCGTGGGAGTGCCGCCGGTGCCGCGCCCCACCGGGGTCGGCGCCCCGGCGACGAAGTCGACCGCGTTGTCGGCGGTGTTGGCGAAGGTCGCCGACCGTGCGACGCTCGTCGCATTGCTGGTCGCCGGCGCCGGGGCCGTGCCGGCGAAATGGCCTGCCGCGCCCCAGCCGACGAAGTCGACCACCTCGGGCAGCGTCACGAGACCGGTCGCCCCGCTGAGCGGCGCCACCCCCGCAACGAGCGCG
>JACEFY010000417.1 GCA_016807485.1 Stenotrophomonas maltophilia
CCCCGTCGCACCGTGACCCTCGAGGCCGTCGCCCGCGAAGCCGGCGTCTCGATGAAGACGGCATCCAATGCCGTCAACGGGACAGGACGGATGTCCCCCGACACCCGGGAGCGTGTGATGGCGGTCGTGGACGAGCTCGGCTATCGCGTCAACGTCGCGGCACGCAACCTCATCCGCGGCCGCACCGGTGCCGTCTCGCTCGCCGTGCCGACCCTCAAAGCGGCCTATCTCGCCGAGCTCGCCGAAGCGGTGATCGAGGAGGCGCGGGCACTCGACCTCGTCGTCTATGTGACGACCTATCCCGACGACGGCGTGCGCGGCTCGCGCGATTACCTCGCCCAGTTCAACCCGCAGCTCAGCGATGGGCTGCTCCTGTCGATGGCCGAGCACGAGAAGCTCGGCGAGGACGATCTGGACGTCGCCTTCCCCCTCGTCTGTCTGGGCTCGCGGACGACCTTCGGCCGGGCGGACCGCGTCGCGAGCGACGACGTGATCGACGCGCGCACGGCGGCGGAGTACCTGTATTCCCGCGGCGCGACGCAGCTCGCCGTCGTCGGCGCGCACACCCCGTTCGATCCAGCCGCGATCGAGCGAGCGGGCGAGGGCAACGCCGAACTGCGCCTGCGCGGCGTCGTCGAAGCGGCGCGGGATGCCGGTCGCACCATCGATCCGCGCCTTGTGGGGGTCACCGGCTACGACTGGACGATCGGCTCGGGCATGCGCGCCGCACGGTCGATCATCGACGGCGGCGCCGCGTTCGACGGCCTGGTGTGCCTCAACGACGGCCTGGCGATCGGTGCGATCTCGGCGCTCCGCGAGCGCGGCATCCGTGTGCCCGACGACGTGCAGGTCATCGGCTTCGACGACATCGACGAGGCCGCTTTCCTCACGCCTCCGCTCAGCACGATGGACTCCCGCATCGACTGGATCGCCCGTACGGCGCTCGAACGGCTCGTCGCGCGCATCGACCGCGTCGACGCGGCACCGGCCGATCTCCTCGCGCGGTCGCAGCTGGTCGCGCGCGGGACGACCCGCTAGAGAACCCCTTGTCCATCGACTGGGTTAGCGATAACATCTGTTGGTACAGCGCTGTACCAACTCCTGTGCCAGTCGGGAGTCAGCGCCCTGCGACGACGGAGGACCGACGATGACGACCGCCACCACTGCCCACCACCTGCGAGGGAGGGCCCCGCGAGGGACGGCCCTGCGAGGGAAGGCGATCCTCGCCGTCCTGCTTGCGGCCGTCCTCGTGATCTTCGGGCAGACGCCCGTGCACGCCGCGGTGACCGAGACGACGTCGGTCGCCTTCACCGACACCACGACCGTGCGCGGCACGCAGCTCAAGACGTTCTACTCGGGCACGTGGGGCAAGAACTCCACCCACACCTGGGGGAACGCCGGCGCGTCGTTCGAGATCGCCTTCACGGTCGAGAGCGTGGTGCTGCTCGGCCGCAAAGACACCACCAACGGCACCGCCGACGTCTTCATCGACGATGTCAAGGTGGGTGTCGCCAACTATCAGGGCGCCAAGTCGAGCAGCACCGTCGAGATCGCCAAGTTCACCGGGATCACGCCGGGTGCCCACACGCTCCGGGTCGTCACCGTGGGCTGGATCAACCACGCTCGCGCCGACTTCACCACCACCGTGCAGATCGACCAGCGCGCGCTGCTTTCCTCCGCGATCGACCGGTTCTCCGGCGCGGATGACGCGGCCTACACCGCCACCTCCTGGGCGCCGTTCGCCGCAGCCCTGACGGCCGCCACCGCCGCGCGCGACAACGCCGCAGCGACCGATGCCGCGCTCACCGCGGCCCGCACGGCGCTCGAGAATGCGGCATCCACCCGCGTGCAGGTCTCCGGCCTCCGCGAGATCCTCGACCAGTACCGCACCCGCGTCCCGAGCGACTACACGGCCGAGTCGTGGGCCCCGTTCGCCGCCGCGATCGTCGCCGGCGACGCTGTCGCGGCC
>JACEFY010000418.1 GCA_016807485.1 Stenotrophomonas maltophilia
GGCATCCGCTCGAAGGTCTCCGGCGCCGTCTCCGAAGCGGACTTCGCCACCACCGTGGCGACCCTCGAAGCCGTCGCCCGCGAACTCGGCTGGGACGAGTCGGAACGGATGCCGCGGGGCCCGCGCCGTCGTCACCGCTTCGGCCGTCGCGGCCACGGTCGCCCCTTCGAGGGCGAGTTCCCCGGCGGCCGGGTCGGGGCATTCGGCCCGCGTCATCGCGGATGCGACACCGACACCGGCGACCACGGAGCCACCGGGCACCACGGTCACCACCGGGCACACGGACCCCGTCACTCCGAGCAGGCGTTCGAGCGCGGCTTCACCGCCGGGTTCGCCGCAGCCGGCACTCCGGCGGACAACGCATAAGCGCTCCTCCGAACGACGGTGGCCCCGGGCATTTCCGCCCGGGGCCGTCGTCGTGCGCGGGCGAGGAGGGCGGCTAGTTGCCGAGCGCTCCGGCCGCGCTCGCACCGACATCGGTGCGGTGGAAGTTCTGCGACGAGCGCGACGCCGTCGGGCCGCGCTGGCCGTGATAGCGGTTGAGGTAGGGCCCCGTGCCGTAAGGATTCTCCGCCGGCGACGACAGGCGGAAGAAGCAGAGCTGCCCGATCTTCATGCCGGGCCAGAGCTTGATCGGCAGGGTCGCGACGTTGGACAGCTCGAGGGTGACGTGCCCCGAGAATCCCGGGTCGATGAAGCCGGCGGTCGAGTGCGTGAGGAGGCCGAGGCGTCCGAGCGATGACTTCCCCTCGAGGCGCGCGGCGATGTCGTCGGGGAGGGTGATCTGCTCGTATGTCGACCCGAGCACGAACTCGCCCGGGTGCAGGATGAACGGCTCGTCCGGCGCGACCTCGATGAGGTGCGTCAGGTCGGGCTGATCCTCGGCCGGATCGATGAAGGGGTACTTGTGGTTGTCGAAGAGTCGGAAGTACCGGTCGAGGCGCACGTCGACGCTCGACGGCTGGACCATCTCGGGGTTCCACGGGTCGAGGGCGACCCGTCCGGAAGAGATCTCGGTTCGGATGTCGCGGTCGCTGAGCAGCACGCGGCCAGCCTACCCGGGGGCACGCGTCACGCTCGCGGTAGGTTGCGAGCATGAACCCTGATTACTCGGGAGCAGCGGCCGGACTCGGCATCGGCTTCTTCCTCATCGCCATCGTCATCTACCTCGCGATCCTCGCCCTCATGCTGTGGGTGGGATACCTCATCATGCGCACGGCCGTGAAGAACGGGGTGAAGCTCGCCATGCAGGAGACCGGGCAGCAGTTCGCCCCGCAGGGATACCGCCCGCCCGTCCCGCCGCAGGCATACCCGGGCGGCCCGCCGCAGCGCTGATCGGCCCACACGGACTCGGCGGGCGGATCCGAAGACCCCCCCGCCGAGTCGTGCCCGTCAGATCACCGCGCGACGGTCACCGAGATCGGGGCGCTCGTGGTCGCCCCTGCCGCGTTGGTGAACACCACGGTGTAGGTGTGCGTGCCGACACCCACGCCGGTGAGGGCGGCGGTGGCGCGCTGGGCCGCCGGCGTCTTCGCGACCAGGTCGCCCGAGGCGATCCGCGTGCTGCCTTCGTAGAAGGCGTACGAGGTCGCGTTGGTGCCCCACCACAGGTCGGCCGTCAGCGTGAAGCTGCCGTCGCGATCCCAGTTGTCGTGGCTGAGCGAGGGCTTGCCGGGGTTCGCGTCGCGGACGGTCACCGCGACAGGCTGAGTCGCGGTCGCGCCCGACGAGTTGACGAGCTCGGCGGTGTAGACGTACGTCCCGTTGGTGCGTCCGGCGATCGGCACCGACACGGCCTGCGCCGCCGGCGTCGCCGCGGTGAGGCGCTTCGTCGAGATGAGCGTGCCGTTCTCGTACAGCTTCAGCAGCGTGCCGTTCGTCCCCCACCACAGGTTCATGGTGATGGTGTAGTCGCCGTCCTGGAGCCCGGTATCCCACCCGTTGTCCGATGACAGCACGCCGCGGCCG
>JACEFY010000419.1 GCA_016807485.1 Stenotrophomonas maltophilia
CCCGGCGCGACGCCGGGCACGTGGATCGACCGCTGGAACGAGCGGATGCAGGCGACCCCGCTCGTGCTGGTGCCCGTGAGCGTCGCCGACCAGCGCGCGGCCCTCCGCGACGGCGCCGTCGACGTCGCCCTCGTGCGCCTCCCGATCGAGCGCGACGGCCTCCACGTCATCGCGCTCTACGACGAGACTCCGGTGGTGGTGTGCGCGGCGGATTCGCACCTCACCGCCGCCGACGAGCTGCGTCTCGCCGACCTCGCGGGCGAAGTGGTGATCGTCGCGCGCGAGGGCACACTCGATCCCGAGGTCCCCGGCGCCGTCCCCGCCGCGTTCGCACCACCCGGCACGGTCGAGGATGCGATCGCGCTGGCCGCGACCGGGGTGGGTGTCATCATCGTGCCGATGTCGCTCGCGCGCGCCCACCACCGCAAGGACACCGCGTGGCGCCCGCTCGTCGACGGGCCGACGTCCTCGGTCGCGATCGCGTGGCGCACCGACGCCGACGACGTGCTCGTCGACACCTTCGTCGGCATCGTCCGCGGGCGCACGGCGAACTCGTCACGGTGACGCGACCGGCGGGCGCGCCTAGACTCGACGCCATGGCTCCGCTCGTATACATCTGCGCGCGTCCCCAGCAGGGCGCGGCCGAAGCCGAGTTCGCCTCCTTCCGGTCGGCGATGCGCGACGACGCGCTCGAGCGCTGGGACCTCGTCCGCGAGCCCCTCCCGGAGGATGCCTGGGACCGGTGGCGGGGGTTCGTCGTGGGCGGCAGCCCGTTCAACGTGAGCGATCCCGAATCGAGCAAGCACGCCGCGCAGCAGCGGCTGGAAGCCGACCTCGCCCGCATCGCGCAGCGTGCGGCGGCAGGTCGGACCGCGGCGCTCTTCACCTGCTTCGGCATCGGCGTCGCCACGCGCGCACTGGGCGGCGACGTCACGCGCGCCCATCCCGAAGACACCGGACCCACCCGCATCACCCTGACCGACGACGGCCATCGCGACGCGCTCTTCGGCGGCCTGGCCGACTCGTTCACGGCCCTCACCGCCCATAAGGAGGGCACCGGCACCCTCCCGCCGGGCGCCGTGCTCCTCGCCCGCAACGACGACTGCCCGGTGCAGGCCTACCGGGTCGGCGACCGGCTCTACGCGACGCAGTTCCACCCCGAACCCACCGCGGAGGCCTTCACCGAGCGGATGGCCGTGTACCGCGACGACGGCTACTTCGCCGCCGGCGACTACGACCGCATCGCCGCGAAGGTACGCTCGTCGTCGCTCAGCGAGCCGCCCCGCATCCTCCGCGCGTTCGCCGAGACCTTCTGACGCGCCCCGCTCGCGAATCACCACTTCCCACCCGAATCACCACCTCGCGCACGCGCGTCGCGTGGTGATTCGGGAGCAGGATGGTGATTCGCGGAGAGGGTCAGAGGATGCCGGCGGCCTGGCGCGCGGCGCCGAGGGCGACGTACTCGCCGGGGGCGGGCACCTCGACCGGTACGCCCCACACGAGCGGAGCGATGACACGGACCGCCTCGGACTGCGCGCCGCCGCCGATCAGCACCGCGCGCCGGATCGGCACGCCGAGGCCGCGGAGCGCGTCGAGCCCCGCGCCGAGACCGGACAGCATGCCCTCGACCGCGGCGCGCGCCAGGTTCTCGCGCGTCGTCGACGCGAGGGTCATGCCCGTGAGCGACGCGGTGGCATCCGGGAGATTCGGGGTGCGCTCGCCCTCGAAGTAGGGGACGAGCGCGAGGCCCGCGGCACCCGGCTCCGCCGCGAGCGCCAGGTCGCTGAGCCCGGCGTGGTCGACCCCGAGGAGCCTCGCGATGACCTCGAGCACCCGCGACGCGTTCAGCGTGCACACGAGCGGCAGGAAGTGCCCGTCGGCCGAGGCGAAGCCCGCCACCGTGCCGGTGGGGTCGACCGTCGGCGCGATGCTCACCGCGAAGACCGTGCCG
>JACEFY010000420.1 GCA_016807485.1 Stenotrophomonas maltophilia
GTCGAACTCCTGCCCGGCGTGGACGGCCAGACTGGCGAAGGCGCGGGCGGACTCGTTCGTGCTCATGCGAAGCTCCTCGGGGATGCGGCGGGCGACTCGACGGTGAATCCGCGTTCGCGCATCCAGTCGTCGTCGTAGAGCTTGGTGAGGTACCCGCGCCCGTGGTCGGGGAGGAGCACCACGACGACCGCGTCGGCGGACAGCTCCGACGCGACGCGGAGCGCGGCGACGACCGCCATGCCGGACGATCCGCCGACGAGCAGGCCCTCTTCTCGGGCGAGCCGGCGGGTCATCGCGAACGACTCCGCGTCGGACACCCGTTCGTAGGCGTCGACGACGGTCGGGTCGAAGGTGGCGGGGAAGAAGTCTTCGCCCACGCCCTCCACGTGGTAGCCGTGCAGGTCGCTCCCGGAGTAGATGGAGCCCTCCGGGTCGGCGCCGACGACGCGGACCTCGCCGGCGGTCGCTTCCTTGAGGAATCGCCCCGTGCCGCTGATCGTGCCGCCCGTGCCGATACCGGCGACGAAGTGGGTGACGCGGCCGTCGGTGTCACGCCAGATCTCGGGGCCTGTCGTCTCGTAGTGCGCGCGGGGTCCGGCCGGGTTGGCGAACTGGTTGGGTTTGAACGCCCCGGGGATCTCGCGGGCGAGCCGGTCGGACACGCTGTAGTACGAGTCGGGATGCTCCGGCGGCACGTGCGTGGGCGTCATGACGACCTCGGCGCCGTACGCCTTCAGCACGGCGACCTTCTCACCCGCGAATTTGTCGGGCACGACGAAGACCATGCGGTAACCGCGCTGGAGCGCGACGAGGGCGAGCCCGACGCCCGTGTTGCCGCTCGTGGGTTCGACGATCGTGCCCCCGGGGCGCAGAAGGCCGTCGCGCTCGGCGGCGTCGACGATGTTGCGCGCGATGCGGTCTTTGGCCGACCCGCCGGGGTTGAGGTACTCGACTTTGGCGAGCACGGTCGCAGAGAGGCCCGCGGTGACGGCGCCGAGGCGGACGAGCGGAGTGTTGCCGACGACGTCGGCGATGTGCGATGCGTAACGCATGAGGTGTCCTGAGGTGTGTGCCGCGCGCGGGAGGCGCGAAGGGATGTCGGGTCGTCGGAGGGAGCGCCGGGGCGCTCAGCGACAACACAGACAGGTCAGGCTCACGTGACCACGGTAACCCCGGCGCACGTTTTTGTCGAACGGCCCACCCCCGGCGCCGTACCGCCATCGTCGTGCGCACCCGCGATGCTCCCGGAGGGATGCTCCCGTCTTGATCGCCTCCGGTGTTCAAGACGGGAGCACGGGGGAGGGAAACGGTTGATCGCCTCCGGTGCTCAAGACGGGAGCATCGGGGAGGGGAACTGTTCGAGGGAGTGCGCGACGCGCTGTCCGCGCGTGTCGTCGTGTGACGCCGGCGCTGAAGACGCGCCGCGATCTGGCTAGCCTGTGCGCATGACCGAGACATCCGTAGAGACCCGGCCCGCGCCGATCGATCCGCGCGGCCCGCGCTTCGCCGCGTCCATCACGGCGGTCCTGCTGCTGATCGGCACGTTCCTGGCGCTCACCGGCGCGGCCACCCGCACCGACACGACGCTCGCCGAACGGGTGGCCGACCCTGGATTCTGGGTTCTGCTGGTCGTCGACCTCCTCTTCGTGTGGGGATTCACCTCGCCGCGCACGGCGCCGTGGGCCGCGCTGTTCCGGTCGGTGATCCGCCCGCGGCTCGCGCCGCCCACTGACCTGGAAGATCCGCGTCCGCCCCGGTTCGCGCAGATCGTGGGCTTCACCGTCGTCACCGTCGGTCTCGTCCTGCACCTGGCCGGAGTGCCCTGGGCACTACCGGTCGCGGGCGCAGCGGCCTTCGTGGCGGCGTTCCTCAACGCGGCGTTCGCGTTCTGCCTCGGCTGCCAGCTCTACCTCGGGCTCGCCCGCGTCGGCGTCATCCGCCCG
>JACEFY010000421.1 GCA_016807485.1 Stenotrophomonas maltophilia
GGAACGCCGAAGCGTGGACGCGTCGGCTCGCCGGCGGTTTCGACACCACGCGTGTGCGCTTCGGCATTTACCCGAACCATCTCGAGCGGGCGATCGCGGAAGGATTCGCGACCGGCGACGCCCTCGACCCGGCAGGACTGGTCCGCGTCGGGGCCGTCAAGGTCATCACCGACGGGTCGCTCGGCACGCGCACGGCGGCGTGCTCCCATGCCTACCCCGGCGATCCGCACAACCACGGCGTGCTGACCGTCACGCCGGGCGAGCTGGCCGCGCTGCTGACCCGCGCGACCGGCGCGGGCCTGGCGTGCGCCGTGCACGCGATCGGCGACCTCGCCAACACCAACGCCCTCGACGCGTTCGCCGCCACCGGGGCGACCGGCACCATCGAGCACGCGCAGCTCCTCGCCGCCGCCGACATCCCCCGCTTCGCGCGCCTCGGCGTGTCGGCCAGCGTGCAACCCGAGCACGCCGTCGACGACCGCGATATGACCGACGCCATCTGGGCCACCCAGACCGCCCTGCCCTATCCGCTGCGCGCCCTGGCGGATGCGGGCGCGAACCTGCTCTTCGGGTCGGATGCGCCCGTCTCGCCGCTCGACCCGTGGGCGGCAATGGCCGCCGCGGTCCACCGCACGCGCGACGGCCGCGAGCCGTGGCAGCCCGACCAGGGGGTGGATGCCGCGACGGCACTGGCGGCATCCACCGCCGGAGGGTCGGACACCGGCAGCGCGCTCGCGCCGGGCTCGCTCGCGGACCTCGCGGTGATCGACCGTGATCCGCTGACCGCCGATGAGCGCTCGCTGCGGGCGACCGCCGCCGCCGCGACGCTCATCGCGGGGCGCGTGACCCACGCCTGAGCGCGAACTGCTGGCGCGTCGGCGCTTACTCGGCGAGGTGTGCCGAGAGGAACCACCGGTCCTTCTCGAGGCCGGCCTTGATCGCGATCGCGACGTCCTGGCTCGTGAGGTCGGTCTCGTCGAGCCCGTCGATCGCGGCCTGCACGTCGGCGATCACGGCATCCATGTCGCTCACGACGGCCACGATGATCTGCTGCCAGGGCGTGAACCCGGCCGGGACGGCCGTCGGCGAGGTCTTCTCGGCGACGGTCGAGACGCGTCCGTCGATCGGCAGGCCGAGTGCGACGATGCGCTCCGCGGCGAGGTCGGCGGAGGCCTGAGCGTTCGCGACGAGGGTGTCCAGCAGCTCGTGGATGGCGATGAAGTTCGTGCCGCGCACGTTCCAGTGCGCCTGCTTGCCGTTGACGGCGAGAGCCTGGAGACCGAGGACCACGGGGGAGAGGAACTGCGCCGTGCTCGCGGAGGCCTCAGGGCCGGCTGCCGTCATCGAGATCGTCTGCGTCTTCGTCATTTCTCATCCTTCTCATCGGCTGCGGGCGCGTACCGGCGCCCGTGTCGGTGACAACGCTACTGCGCGCAAGACATTCCGCAAGCAAGAGAAGGCTGGGCTTACAGGCGCTACAGTCGGGTGCCATGACGGTCGCCGACGACGCCTCGCTCCTGTCCCTCGCGGACTGCAGTCCGCACGTGCACGCCACGGCGTTCGTCGCCTCCGGCGCGCGCGTCGTGGGCGGGGTGACGCTCGAGGAGGGCTCGAGCGTCTGGTACAACGCCGTCGTCCGCGCCGACAGCGCCCCGATCACCCTCGGCGCGGGCAGCAACCTGCAGGACAACGTGTCGGTGCACGTGGATGCCGGACACCCCGTCGTGATCGGCCGCGATGTGTCGGTCGGACACAACGCCGTGGTGCACGGCTGCACGATCGGAGACGCGACGCTCATCGGCATGGGCAGCGTCGTGCTGTCGGGCGCCGTCATCGGCTCGGGCTGTCTCATCGCCGGGGGAGCGGTGGTGCTGGAGGGTGCCGTCATCCCCGACGGATCGCTCGTCGCCGGCGTGCCGGCGAGGGTGCGGC
>JACEFY010000043.1 GCA_016807485.1 Stenotrophomonas maltophilia
AGTCCCTGCCCGTCGGCGAGCGCGTCGGCATCGCCTTCTCCGGAGGGCTCGACACATCCGTCGCGGTCGCGTGGATGCGGGACAAGGGCGCGGTGCCCTACACCTACACGGGTGACCTTGGTCAGTACGACGAAGACGACATCGCGTCGATCCCGGGGCGCGCGCTCCAGTACGGCGCCGAGGCGTCGCGACTGATCGACTGCAAGCCGCTGCTCGTCGAAGAAGGTCTCGTCGCCCTCGCGTGCGGCGCGTTCCACATCCGGTCGGGCGGACGCACCTACTTCAACACGACGCCGATCGGCCGCGCGGTCACCGGCACCCTTCTCGTGCGCGCGATGAAGGAGGACGGCGTCGACATCTGGGGCGACGGCTCGACGTACAAGGGCAACGACATCGAGCGGTTCTACCGCTACGGCCTGCTCGCCAACCCCGCGCTGCGCATCTACAAGCCGTGGCTCGACGCCGACTTCGTGACCGAGCTCGGCGGGCGCACCGAGATGAGCGAGTGGCTCGTGGAGCACGACTTCCCCTACCGCGACTCCGTGGAGAAGGCCTATTCGACCGACGCGAACATCTGGGGCGCGACGCACGAGGCCAAGACGCTCGAGCACCTCGACGTCTCCCTCGAGATCGTCGACCCGATCATGGGTGTGCGCTTCTGGGACCCGGCCGTCGAGATCGAGACCGAGGACGTCACGATCACGTTCGAAGCGGGCCGCCCCGTCGCTCTCAACGGGGTCGCGTACCCGGATGCGGTCGCCCTCGTCATGGAGGCCAACGCCATCGGCGGCCGCCACGGCCTCGGCATGAGCGACCAGATCGAGAACCGCATCATCGAGGCGAAGTCGCGCGGCATCTACGAGGCGCCGGGCATGGCGCTGCTTTTCATCGCCTACGAGCGGCTGGTCAACGGCATCCTGAACGAAGACACCCTCGCGACCTACCACGAGCAGGGCCGTCGCCTCGGCCGCCTGATGTACGAGGGCCGCTGGCTCGAGCCGCAGTCGTTCATGCTGCGCGAGTCGATCCAGCGCTGGGTGGGCTCGGCGATCTCCGGCTCGGTCACGCTGCGCCTGCGCCGCGGCGAGGACTACACGATCCTCGACACCGTCTCGCCGAACCTGTCGTACGGCCCGGAGAAGCTCTCGATGGAGCGCGTCGGCGATGCGGCGTTCGGCCCCACCGACCGCATCGGGCAGCTGACGATGCGCAACCTCGACATCGCCGACTCGCGCGCGCGCCTCGAGCAGTACGCCGGCCTCGGTCTCATCGGCGGGGCGACCGCCGACCTCGTGGGCGACCTCACGCCGAGCGCCGAGGGCATCACGGCCCACGCCGTGGCCTACGACGCCGAGCGCGAGGAGCTCGCCGACCGTGTGGACGGCGCCTCCGAGTCGGCGTCGTTCGACTTCGGCGCCGACTGACAACTCTGAGCACTGCGCGATAACTTGCACATAACTGTGCAAGTTAGTACTCTGGCGGTATGAGCACGACCGCGCCGACGCGTCGTCCGAGAAAGGATGCCGCGGCCAACCGTGCGGGCATCCTCTCGGCCGCCGCCCTCACCCTCTCCCTCGACCCGCACGCCTCGATCGACACGATCGCCCGCGCCGCCGGTCTCTCCCGCCGCGCGCTGTACGGCCACTTCGACGACCGCGACGCCCTCCTGCAGGAGCTCATCGCGCGCGGCGCCGCGCGCTTCAACGACATCGCCGTCGGCGTGGCCGCCTCCGCCGATGCGGACGCCGACTCCCGCGTCGCACTGGCCCGCCTCACCGCCGGCCTCTGGCGGGAAGCGGCGCACGTGCAGGTCGCGGCGGCCCTCGCCCTCGATGAGGCGCACGTCGAAGCCACCGCAGCCTCACTCGCACCGCTCCGCCGCGCCCTCGTCACGCTCGTGCGCCGCGGGCAGGATGACGGCGCCTTCCGCGCCGACGTCGCCGCACCGACGCTCGCCCGCCTCATCGAAGAGACCGCCCGCGCGGTCGTCACGCGCATCGACGCGTCCTCGCCCGAGGCGGCCTCGCTCGCCGTCCGCGCCGTCCTCAGCATCGCCGGCCTGTCGTGGCGCGAGTCGGTCGACGTCCTCTCCGCTCATCCCGATCTCTTCGGAGAGGACCGCTGATGCGCGTCGACCTGGATGCCGTCGCCAAAGGCCGACGTGACCTCGCCCTCCCCGAGACCACCCTGACGTACCGGTCGGGTCACGCGACCCTCGCCGTCGCCGAGACCGAGCAGCGCCCGACCGTGCTCGGGCTCATCGCGTCGGGACGCATGCGCCCCGACCGCGGCGCCGTCACCCTCGACGGCCGGGCCGACCCCCGCCGCCTGCGCCGGATCGCGGCCCTCGTCGACGCACCGGATGTGAGCGAGGCCGCACCGAATGTGTCGGTCGCGGGCGTCGTCGGGGAGGAGCTCATGTTCGCGGGGCAGCTCGCCGATCCGCTGTCGGCACGACGGTGGCTCGACGAGCACGATCTCCGCTCGCTCGCGCGCGTGCCGATCGCCGACGTCGCCCCCGCACAGCGCTTCCGCATCCTCCTCGAGCTCGCCGCCCTGCGGCCCGGGGTCGAGGCGCTCGTGCTCGTCTCGCCCGACCGCCACGGCGGCGATCCACGCGACTGGTGGGCGCTCGCCGAGGAGTTCGCCGGTCGAGGATCGGCCGTGCTCGTGATCGCCGGTCAGGCCGCCCAGACGGCCCTGCTCCAGCAGCCGGCCGCCCCGCCCCGTCGCCCGCGGCCCAGCCGCGTGCGCCTGCGCCGCACCGGAGGTGCCGCATGAAGGTTCCCGCGATGATCGCGGCGGAGCTGCGCCGTCTGACCGCGACGAAGATGTCGGTGATCGCGCTGATCGCGCTGATGCTGGTGCCGGTGCTGTACGGCGGCCTCTACCTGTGGGCCAATCAAGACCCGTACGGTCGTCTTTCCGAGGTTCCCGTGGCGCTCGTCGTGGAGGATGCCGGGGCCCAGATCAACGGCGCCGAGCGCGACCTCGGCTCCGAAGTCGCCGACGAGCTCCTCGGCAGCGACACGTTCGACTGGCACCTCGTGTCGGCCGACGAGGCGAGCGCGGGGCTCGCGACGGGGGTCTACGACTTCACGATCACCATCCCGGCGGACTTCTCCGACGCGATCGCGTCGATCTCCTCCGATGCCCCGCGGCAGGCGCAGATCGCGCTCGAGACCAACGACGCCAACAACTATCTGGCGACGACCATCGGCGGGCAGGCGGTCACGCGCATCCAGAACACCATCGCGGAGAAGGTCGTGAGCGAGGCCGGCCTCACCATGCTCGATGCGCTGTCGACCATCCGGCTGAGTCTCGTGGATGCCGCGGACGGCGCGGGCCGGCTCGTCGACGGGCTCGGCACCGCGGCGTCCGGCACGGCGCAGCTGCAGTCCGGTTCGGCGGCCCTCGCCGATGGCACGGCGCAGGTGAGCGCCGGCGCCGCCTCACTCTCGACGGGCGTCACGGAGATCTCCACCAATCTCGACCGCCTGAGCGCCGGCGCCGCGCAGGTCGCCGGCGGCACGGCGCAGTTCGCCGGCATCGCCGATCGCGTGGGCGCTGCCTCGTCGGACGTCGTCGCGCTCGTCCCGCAGGCGCGGGCCGACATCGCCGCGGCCCTGCGGAACCAGGGGCTCACGGAGGCGCAGATCGCCGACGTGCTCGCACTGCTCGATCCGCTCGCCGCCGACGCGAACCGCCTCGACGGCCGCGTGCAGTCGGCCGTCAGTCAGATCGACACGCTCAACGCCGGCGCGGGCCAGGTCGCCTCGGGCAGCGCCCAACTGGCATCCGGCGCGCGGACGGCCGCGGCGGGCGCGGGAAACCTCGCGGCCGGGGCGGCGAGCGCTGCCGGCGGCGCGGCGCAGGTGCGCGACGGCGTCACCAGCCTCGCCGGGGGACTCGACGAGCTGCAGGCGGGAGCCACGCAGCTGCGCGCCGGCCTCGCGGAGGGGGTCGGGCACGTCGTCGGCGAGGATCTCGAGCGCCCGTTCGACGCGGGCGCAGGCCGCGACGGCCGCCTGTGCGGAGCGGCGGAGGTTGGCGTCGTCGAAGTTCACGAGACGGTTGACGCCGGCACGCACCTCGCGACGCTGGCGGAGCTCCTCCCACGCGCTCGCGGTGCGCGTGGCGCCCATCTCGGCGAGGGCCACGCGGATCGCCTCGCCGTCGCGCACGACCACGCGGGGCACGCCGCGCACTTCGCGAGCTTTCGCGGCGATGCCGATGCGGTGTGCGGCGCCGACGAGCGCCATGGCCGCCTCTCCCGACGGGCAGCCGATCTCGAGCGCCGCGGAGCGTCCGGGGTCGGTCAGCGACCCGGCCGCGAGGAATGCGCCGCGCCAGACGGCGGCGAGGTCGGGCCGTGCGCCGGTCGTGAGCTTGTTGGGGAGCCCGCGGACGGGCCGGCGCCGGGGATCGAGCAGGCCGGTCTGGCGGGCGAGCGTCTCGCCGCCGTCGATGACGCGGACGGCGAAGTGACCGCCGGCGCGTCCGCCCGATGCCTGCACCCGGTGCAGTTCGGGGCGCACGCCGTAGATCTCCATGAGGTCGCGGGCGACACGGCGGGCCAGCGCTTCCGACTCGACTTCGGCCTCGACGGCGACGCGCCCGGCGATGGAGTGGAGTCCGCCGGAGAATCGCAGCAGCGCCGTCAGTTCGGCGACCCGGGCAGTGGGACGAGGGTCGCGGACCGCGGCCAGCTCGGTCTTCACGTCAGCGGTCAACGACACAGCGATCCTTCGGGGTGGGGCGGTGGGGGGAAGTGACCAGCCTACTCGCGACCGAGGTCGCGATGTTTCACCCGCACGGCCACCCCGGGCACGTCGGCGAGCCGATCGGCGAGTTCGAGCGCCGTCACGACCGAGCGATGCTTTCCGCCCGTGCACCCGATCGCCACCACCGAGTGGCGCTTGTTCTCGCGCTGGTACCCCTCCAGCACGGGACGGAGGGCGAGCGCGTACGCGTCGATGAACTCGAGGGCGCCGGTCTGCGAGAGCACGTAGTCCCGCACCGGCTCCTCTTCGCCGGTGTGCGCCTTCAGCTCGGGGATCCAGAACGGGTTCGGGAGGAAGCGCATGTCGGCGACGAGGTCGACGTCGGTCGGAAGCCCGTACTTGAAACCGAAACTCATGACCGTCACGGTGTGGCGCGCCGACCCGTCTTCGCTGAAGAGATCGACGATGCGCGTGGCCAGCTGGTGGATGTTGAGACTCGTCGTGTCGACGATCAGGTCGGCGCTCTCGCGGATGACGGCGACGCGCTCACGCTCGCGGCGGATGCCGTCGAGGATCGTCCCCTCCCCCTGGAGGGGATGCGGGCGGCGGACCGACTCGAACCGCCGCACGAGCACTTCGTCCGACGCATCGAGGAAGAGAACGCGCAGCTGCCGACCGTCGCGCAGCGACTGCGTCACCGCAGGGAGCTCACCGAACAGATCGCGTCCACGCACGTCGACCACGGCGGCCACCTTCGGCAGCGCCTCCCCGGCGAATTCGGTGAGCTCGAGCAGGGGGCGCAGCATCTGCGGCGGGAGGTTGTCGACGACGTACCAGTCGAGGTCTTCGAGGGCGTTCGCGGCGGTCGTCCGGCCGGCTCCGGACATGCCGGTGACGATGAGCACCTCGCCCGGTGGCTTCGCGTCGGGTGTGGCCACGGTGACTCTCCCCAGGTTCGTCGTGTGGGTCGCCCTGCCAGCCTAGCGACTGACAGACGCGGTGGGCCCGCCGGCCGATGAGCCGACTAGCGCTGGGCGAGGTGACGATGAACCGCCTCGGCGAGCGTGGGACCGATGCCGGGCAGCTCGGCGATCTCCTCCGGCGTCGCCTGGGTCAGCTTGGCGACCGATCCGAAGTGCCGCAGCAGCGCCTTGATGCGGATCTGACCGAGTCCGGGCACGTCGCTGAGGACCGTGGTGATGTCGCGCTTGCGCCGCGAGCGCTGGTGCGTGATCGCGAACCGGTGCGCCTCGTCGCGGAGCCGCTGCAGCAGATAGAGTGCTTCGGACGTGCGCGGCAGGATCACGGGGTAGTCCTCGCCCGGCAGCCAGACCTCTTCGAGCCGCTTCGCGATGCCGCACAGTGCGATCTGCGGACTTCCGGCGTCGCGGAGCGCACGCGCGGCTGCTTCGACCTGGGGCTTGCCGCCGTCCACGACGAGCAGTTGCGGACGGTAGGCGAAGCGCGGCTTCTTGCGCTCCGTCACGACCGGATCGTCGCCGTCCGGGTCGGCGACGGAGGCGGATGCCACCGGGTCGTCGGCATCGATGTGCGCCAGGCGACGCGTGAGCACCTGGTAGATCGAGTCGGTGTCGTCGGTCGTCTCCGGCACACCGAACGACCGGTACTGGTCTTTGCGCGGCAAGCCGTCCTCGAAGACCACCATCGAGGCCACCACATTCGTGCCGCCGAGGTGCGAGACGTCGTAGCACTCGATGCGCAGCGGAGCTTCGTCGAGCCCCAGCGCCTCCTGCAGGTCGGTGAGCGCTCGCGTGCGCGACGTGTAGTCGCTGGTGCGCCGCATCTTGTAGAGGAGCAGGGCCTGCTCGGCGTTGCGGGTGGCGGTCTTGAGGAGCTCGGCCTTCTGCCCGCGCTGCGCGACCTGGAGCCCCACCCGGCGACCTCGGCGTTCCGCGAGCCACTGCTCGATCTCCGCGGCATCGTCCGGCAGCACCGGCACGAGCACCTGGCGGGGGATGTCGGCCGGCGCGGCATCACCGTAGGTCCGCTGCAGCACCTGGTCGACGAGGTCGGCACCGGCGATGTCGAGCTCCTTGTCGATCGTCGTCGCGCGCACACCGCGCACGCGGCCTCCGCGCACGATGAAGTGCTGGACGGCGGCGGACAGCTCGTCCTCGGCGATCCCGAAGAGGTCGGCATCCGTGTCGTCGGAGAGGACGAGGGCGCTGCGCTGGAGCACGGCGTCGATCGACTGCAGCCGGTCGCGGTAGACCGCGGCCGACTCGTAGTCCATCGCCGCCGATGCCTCCCGCATCCGCTTCGTGAGTTCCTTCGAGAACCGCTGGTCTCCCCCCGACATGAACGCGACGAAGTCGTCGACGATCGCCCGGTGCTCTTCGATCGTCACCTTCATCGAGCACGGTCCGCCGCAACGGCCGATCTGGCCGGGGAAGCACGGCCGCCCGGTGGCCATGGCTCTCTTGTACGACGAGTCGGAGCAGGTGCGGATCGGGAAGACCTTGATCATGAGGTCGATCGTGTCGTGCACCGCCCAGATCTTCGGGTACGGACCGAAGTACTTGGCCCCGCGGATACGACGATTGCGCGTGACGATGACGCGCGGCGCCTCGTCGGCGAGGGTGATCGCCATGTACGGGTACGACTTGTCGTCTTTGTAGCGCACATTGAACGGCGGCGAGAACTCCTGGATCCAGGTGTACTCGAGCTGCAACGAGTCGACGTCGGAGTCGACGACCGTCCACTCCACCGACGACGCCGTCAGCACCATGCGCCGGGTGCGTTCGTGCAGCGTGTGCAGCGGCGCGAAGTAGTTCGACAGCCGGGCGCGCAGGTTCTTGGCCTTGCCGACGTACAGCACGCGGCCCTGCGCATCGCGGAAGCGATACACCCCGGGCTCGGTGGGGATCTCCCCCGACTTCGGCTTGTACGGGAGCGCGTCGGCCATGTCAGCCGGCCTTGCGCGCCTTCTGCGGCGACACGCTCTTCTCCGCCGGAGCGGAGGTGCGTCCCGTTGCGAGCACCTCCGCCAGGAAGTTCCCGGTGTGGCTCGCCTCGACCCGCGCAACCTGCTCGGGCGTGCCGACCGCGATGATCTGCCCGCCCCCGGCGCCACCCTCGGGCCCGAGGTCGATGATCCAGTCCGAAGACTTGATGACGTCGAGGTTGTGCTCGATGACGATGACGCTGTTGCCCTTGTCGACGAGGCTGTTGAGCACCTCCAGAAGTCGCGCCACATCCTCGAAGTGCAGACCGGTCGTCGGCTCGTCGAGCACGTAGATGCTGCGGCCGTTCGACCGGCGCTGCAGCTCGGTCGCAAGCTTCACGCGCTGCGCCTCGCCGCCCGACAGCGTCGTCGCCGACTGGCCGAGACGGACGTAACCGAGCCCGACGTCGACGAGGGTCTTGAGGTAGCGGTGGATCGCCTGGATCGGCTCGAAGAAGTCCGCCGCCTCCGAGATGGGCATCTCGAGGACCTCGGCGATGTTCTTGCCCTTGTAGTGCACGCTCAGGGTGTCGCGGTTGTAGCGCTTGCCGTGGCAGACCTCGCAGTCGACGTACACGTCGGGCAGGAAGTTCATCTCGATCTTGATCGTGCCGTCACCCGAGCACGCCTCGCAGCGTCCGCCCTTGACGTTGAAGCTGAACCGTCCGGGCTGGTAGCCGCGGACCTTCGCGTCGGGGGTTTCGCTGAACAGGGTGCGGATGCGGTCGAAGACGCCGGTGTAGGTGGCGGGATTCGATCGCGGCGTACGCCCGATCGGCGCCTGATCGACGTGCACGACCTTGTCGAGGTTCTCGAGGCCCGTGACGCGGGTGTGCTTCCCCGCGACGCGGCGCGCACCGTTCAGCCGGGTCGCCAGCACTTCGTAGAGGATGCCGTTGACGAGCGACGACTTGCCCGACCCGCTCACGCCCGTCACCGCGGTGAGCACGCCGAGGGGGAAGTCGGCGGTCACGTTCTTCAGGTTGTTCTCGCGCGCACCGACGACCGACAGCATCCGGCTCTTGTCGATCTTGCGCCGCTTCTTCGGCGTCTCGATCAGGCGACGGCCGCTCAGGTATTCGCCCGTGAGCGACGACCGGTCTTCGAGGAGGGCCGACAGCGGACCCGAGTGCACGACGTGGCCGCCGTCGACGCCCGCACGGGGACCGATGTCGACGACCCAGTCGGCCGCGTGGATCGTCTCCTCGTCGTGCTCGACGACGATGAGCGTGTTGCCGAGCTCCTTGAGCCGCACGAGGGTCTCGATGAGGCGGCGGTTGTCGCGCTGATGCAGCCCGATCGACGGCTCGTCGAGCACGTAGAGCACGCCCGTGAGTCCGGAGCCGATCTGGGTCGCGAGCCGGATGCGCTGCGCCTCGCCGCCCGAGAGCGAACCGGCCGCGCGGGACAGGCTGAGGTAGTTGAGCCCGACCTGGATGAGGAAGTCGAGTCGCGCACGGATCTCGCGGAGGACGGCCGCGGCGATCTTCGCCTCGCGGTCGGTGAGCTCGAGCGCCGCGAAGTACTCCTGGGCGCCGCCGAGGCTGAGTCGCGACGCGTCGGCGATGGAGTGGCCGTGCACGAGCACCGCGAGGACTTCGGGCTTGAGGCGATCACCCTTGCAGACCGGGCACGGCACTTCACGCAGATACTCCGACCAGCGCTGCCGCTGGCTGTCGGACTCGGCCTGCGTGTACTGGCGCTCGATGTAGGGGACGACACCCTCGAACCCGGACGAGTACCGCATCTCACGGCCGTAGCGGTTCTTCCACTTCACCGTGACCTTGTAGTTCTCACCGCGGAGGATCGCCTCCTGCACCTCCGGCGTGAGATCGCGCCACGGGGTGTCGAGCGAGAAGTCGAGGTCGTCGGCGAGGCCGACGAGCAGCCGCTCGTAGTACTGGAACAGGCCCTTGCCCTGCGTCGTCCACGGAATGATCACACCCTTGTTGATCGAAAGCTCTTCGTCGCCGAGCATGAGCTCGACATCGACCGACATGCGCGTGCCGAGCCCCGAGCAAGTCGGGCATGCGCCGAACGGAGCGTTGAACGAGAAGGTGCGCGGCTCGATCTCGGTCAGCTGCAGCGCGTGGCCGTTGGGGCAGGCGAGCTTCTCACTGAAGCTCTGCCACGCGTCATCGCCTTCCTCGTCGACGAAGTTGACCTGGACGATCCCCCCGGCGAGGCCGAGTGCCGTCTCGACCGAGTCGGTGACGCGACCCAGGGTGTCGGGCGCGGCGACGAGCCGGTCGACGACCACGGCGATGTCGTGTTTGTAGCTCTTCTTGAGCGTCGGCGGTTCGGACAGCTGGATGAGCTCGCCGTCGACCACGGCACGCGCGTATCCCTTCGAGGAGAGCTCCTTGAAGAGGTCGACGAACTCCCCCTTCTTCTGCGTCACGATGGGTGCGACGATCTGGTAGCGGGTGCGGTCGGGCAGCTCCATCAGCTGGTCGGCGATCTGCTGCACCGTCTGCCGCTGGATCTGCGCCCCGCACTCGGGGCAGTGCGGCACGCCGATGCGCGCCCACAGCAGGCGCATGTAGTCGTGGATCTCGGTGATCGTGCCGACCGTCGAGCGCGGGTTGCGGTTCGTCGACTTCTGGTCGATCGAGACGGCGGGCGACAGACCCTCGATGAAATCGACGTCGGGACGGTCGACCTGGCCGAGGAACTGGCGCGCGTACGCGCTCAGCGATTCGACGTACCGGCGCTGGCCCTCGGCGAAGATCGTGTCGAACGCGAGGCTCGACTTGCCCGATCCGGACAGTCCGGTGAACACGACGAGCGAGTCGCGCGGGATGTCGAGATCGACGTTCTTGAGGTTGTGGACGCGGGCGCCGCGGACACTGAGTTTCGAAGCTGCAACGGGGACGA
>JACEFY010000422.1 GCA_016807485.1 Stenotrophomonas maltophilia
CGGCGGTCGCGCCACCCGAAGACACGTCGACGCTGTACGTCGTCCCGGACGGTGCGGAGCAGGTCGTGACCGTCGCGCTGACGGAATCCGACGCGGGCGCGACGGCCGACGTCATCGCCGACCGGATTCGCGGGCTCCTCCCCGTGCCCGCGGGCGAGCGCGAGGCGGCATTCCCCGTCGATGTCGTCGTGACGGACGGCGGCTCGATCGGGGTCGCGATGGGCGATGCCGCCACCTGTCTTCTCGTGCAGCGTGTGGACGGGGTCGTCGCGACGGTCTCCGCGCCGCGCGTGTACCTGCAGCCCGGAGAGCTCGGGTGCCGCGCCGACACCGCGCTGGCCGATCTGAGACCGCCGCACTGATCGGGCGCCGGCGCCGCGTAAACTGGCGGTCATGTCCGGACACTCCAAATGGGCCACGACCAAGCACAAGAAGGCGATCATCGATTCGCGCCGTGCCAAGTCGTGGGCGAAGCTCATCAAAAATATCGAAGTCGCCGCGAAGCTCGGCGGCGCCGACATGGCGGGCAACCCGACGCTGTTCGACGCCGTCCTGAAGGCGAAGAAGATGTCCGTCCCGAAGGACAACATCGACCGCGCGGTCAAGCGTGGCGCCGGCATCGGCGGCGACGCGGTCGAGTACACCTCGATCATGTACGAGGGCTACGGCCCCAACGGTGTCGCCCTCATGATCGAGTGTCTGACCGACAACAAGAACCGCGCCGCAGCCGAGGTGCGCACCGCGCTCAGCCGCAACGGCGGCACCCTCGCCGACCCGGGCTCGGTCGCCTACAACTTCACCCGGAAGGGCGTCATCGTCGTCTCCGGCGAGAACACCACCGAGGATGACGTCATGCTCGCGGTGCTCGACGCCGGCGCCGAGGAGGTCGAGCCGCACGGCGAGGGCTTCGGTGTGATCACCGAGGCCACCGACCTCGTGACGGTGCGCACCGCACTGCAGGACGCGGGAATCGAGTACGAATCCGCCGACGTCGAGTTCGTGCCGAACCTCAAGGTCGAGATCGACGCCGACACGGCGCGCAAGGTCTTCCGCCTCATCGACGCGCTCGAAGACAGCGAAGATGTGCAGAACGTCTTCAGCAACTTCGACCTCACCGCCGAGGTGCAGGCCGAACTCGAGGACGACACCGACGAGTAGGCCGCGTTTCGCGAGCGGATGCCGCCCCGTCCACGCGTAGCGTGGGGGAGTGGCATCCGCTCTCCGCGTTCTCGGCATCGACCCGGGGCTGACCCGCTGCGGCGTCGGCGTGGTCGACGTCGCCCGCGACCGGTCGGCGACGCTCGTGCACGTCGGAGTCGTGCGGTCCGATCCCGCCGCACCCATCGAAGAGCGACTCAAGGCCATCGCCGCCGGCATCCGCGACGTCCTGCGCGCGCACGAACCGCACGTCGTCGCCGTCGAGCGGGTCTTCGCCCAGCACAACCGCAGCACCGTCATGGGCACCGCTCAGGCGAGCGGCATCGCGCTCCTGCTGGCGGCCGAGCACGGCCTGCCCGCCGCCACGCACACACCGTCGGAGGTGAAGGCGGCCGTCACCGGGTACG
Source organism: Stenotrophomonas maltophilia (assembly GCA_016807485.1). Taxonomy (GTDB): domain Bacteria; phylum Actinomycetota; class Actinomycetes; order Actinomycetales; family Microbacteriaceae; genus Microbacterium. The sequence continues at coordinate 1,566 of JACEFY010000422.1, forward strand.
GCGCGGCCGACAAGCTGCAGGTGCAGACCATGGTCGCGCGGGTGCTCCGGCTCGACGCGCTGCCGCAGCCCGCCGACGCCGCCGATGCCCTCGCGCTGGCGCTGTGCCATGCGTGGCGTCGCGGTCCTGCGGTCGCCGCGACGGGTGCGGGCGGGCTGACGCCCGCGCAACGTGCGTGGGCGGATGCCGAGCGCGCCGCGCGGCGATGAGACCGCGGCCTCCGGCGGACCGAGGCGTGTCGCTCGAACAAATCTGCGAACCGTTCTCTAGGCTCGCTCCATGATCTCCTCCCTTCGCGGTCGCGTCCTGCATCTGGGCGGCGACCACCTCGTCGTCGAGGTCGGCGGCGTCGGCTTCCCCT
>JACEFY010000423.1 GCA_016807485.1 Stenotrophomonas maltophilia
TCCGCCGGGCGCTTGCGCCGCGAGGTCGCGGCCTCGCCGGTGCCGTAGCCGACGAGCACAGCACCGCCGGACTCGGGCTCCGCGGGCTTCTCGCCGTGCGCCGACTGGCCGAGGTCGGCATCCGGTGCCGCGGCATCCCCCGCGATCGTGATGATCGGGGCGCCGACGGTGACCGTCTCGCCCTCGGGCGCGAGCAGCTCGCCGACCGTGCCGGCGAACGGCGACGGCAGCTCCACGAGCGACTTCGCCGTCTCGATCTCGACGAGCACGTCGTTCACCTCGACGGTGTCGCCGGGCGCGACGCGCCACTGCACGATCTCGGCCTCGGTGAGTCCTTCGCCGACATCCGGCAGCCGGAAGGTCTGTTCGCTCATGTGGTTCTCCTCGGTCGATCATCCGCGAGACTGCGCTCCGGCGACGAGACTGCGCGCGCGGCGCGCGGTCTCGTCGCGCGCACGCAGTCTCGCGCACAGCGTGGATGGCGGCGGGTCATGTCAGTAGGCCAGGGCGCGGTCGACGGCCTCGAGGATGCGGTCGACGTCCGGCAGGTAGACGCCCTCGAGCTTCGCCGGCGGGAAGGGGACGTCGAAGCCCGAGACGCGCAGCACGGGCGCCTCCAGCGCGAAGTACGCCCGCTCCATGACGGTCGCGGCGACCTCGGAGCCCAGCGACGTGAACCCGGGCGCCTCCTGCGCGTAGACCATGCGGCCCGTGCGGCGGACGGAGTCGAGGATCGGCCCGTAGTCCACCGGCGACAGCGACCGCACGTCGATCACCTCGCACGATGTGCCCTCGCTCTCGGCGAGCGCGGCGGCCTGCAGCAGCATCGTCACCATCGCGCCGTGTCCGACGAGGGTCACGTCCGCGCCGCGGCGGACGACGCGCGACGCGTGCAGCGGCGCCGCGCGCTGTGCCGTGTCGACCTCGCCCTTCATCCAGTACTTCGCCTTGGGCTCGAGGAAGATCACCGGGTCGGGCGAGCTGATCGCGTCCTGGATCATCCAGTAGGCGTCATTCGGCGTCGACGGCGCCACCACCCGCAGCCCGGGCGTGTGCGTGAAGTACGCCTCCGGGCTCTCCTGGTGGTGCTCGATCGCGCCGATGTGTCCGCCGTACGGGATGCGGATGACGATCGGCATCTGCAGCGCTCCCTCGTGGCGGTTGGTGATCTTCGCGAGCTGCGAGGTGATCTGGTCGAACGCGGGGAACACGAAGCCGTCGAACTGGATCTCGACGACCGAGCGGAACCCGGCCATCGCGAGGCCGATCGCGGTGCCGACGATGCCCGACTCCGCCAGCGGACTGTCGAGCACGCGCCGTTCGCCGAACTCGGCCTGCAGCCCTTCGGTCACGCGGAACACGCCGCCGAGCCGGCCGATGTCCTCGCCCATGAGCAGCACGTGGTCGTCTGCGGTCATCGCGGCGCGGAGCCCGGCGTTCAGCGCCTTCGCGAACGGCATGGTCACGATGTCCGACCCGGTCATGCGGCACCCCCCTCGAACGACGACTCGTAGTCGGCGAGCCACCGCTGCTGCTCCGCGAGGAGCGGGTGGAACTCGCTGTACACGTGCGAGAACAGCTCCGACGCCTCGAGGCCCCCGAGCTCGTTCGTGCGCACGCGTACGTCGTCGGCGTAGGCCTGGGCCTCGGCATCCACCTCGTCGAAGAAGGCGGATGCCGCCCCCTTGCCCTCGAGGTAGGCGCGGAGGCGGGCGATGGGGTCGCGCCGTGCCCACGACTGCTCCTCGTCGGAGGTGCGGTACTTCGTGGGGTCGTCGCTCGTCGTATGCGCGCCCATGCGATACGTGAGCGCCTCGATGGCCTGGGGGCCGCCGCCGGAGCGCGCCTCGTCGAGGGCGAGCTTGGAGACCGCGTAGCTGGCCAGCACGTCGTTGCCGTCGACGAGCACCGAC
>JACEFY010000424.1 GCA_016807485.1 Stenotrophomonas maltophilia
ACGATATCCTCGCGGACGGTGACCGCGCGTTCGGCGTCTACCTGCACGTGCCGTTCTGCCGGGTGCGCTGCGGCTACTGTGACTTCAACACCTACACCGCCACCGAGCTGCGCGGCGCGCGCCAAGACGCCTATGCCGACGAGGTGCTGCGCGAGATCGCACTGTCGGCGCGCGTGCTCGAGGGTGCGGGCCCGCTCCGTCCGGCGCGCACGGTGTTCTTCGGTGGGGGCACGCCGACGCTCCTGCCCCCGGGAGATCTGGCGCGCATGCTGGCGGGCGTCCGCGACACCTTCGAACTCGAAGCGGATGCCGAGGTCACCGTGGAGGCGAACCCCGACACCGTGACCGACGCGGTGGCGCACGAGCTCGCAGCCGCCGGCGTGACCCGGCTGTCGATCGGAATGCAGTCGGCCGTGCCGCACGTGCTCGCCGCCCTCGACCGCACGCACGATCCCGCGCGCGTCGAGACGGCCGTCGCGGCCGCCCGCGGCGCCGGCCTCGCGGTGAGCCTCGATCTCATCTACGGGGCGCCGGGGGAGACCCTCGCCGATTGGCGCACGTCGGTGGAGACGGCGATCGCCCTGGCACCCGACCACGTCTCGGCCTACGCGCTCATCGTCGAAGAGGGCACGAAGCTCGAGCGGCAGATCCGCCGCGGCGAGGTGGAGGCGCCGTCGGACGACCTCCAAGCCGACATGTACGAGACGGTGGACGAGCTGCTCGCGGATGCCGGGTTCGACTGGTACGAGGTGTCGAACTGGGCGACGGGCCCGGCGCAGCGCTCGCGCCACAACCTCGCCTACTGGCAGGGCGAGGACTGGTGGGGCTACGGACCCGGCGCCCACAGCCACGTCGGGGGACTGCGCTGGTGGAATGTGCGGCATCCGGCCGCCTACGCGCAGCGCCTGGCCGCGGGCGAGTCGCCGGGTGCGGGTCGCGAACGGCCCGACGAGGCCGCGCGGCGTCTCGAGAACGTGCTCCTGCGCTCCCGCATCGCCGAGGGTCTGCCGGTGGCGGAGGTCTCGGGCGAAGGCCGCCACGCGGTCGCGGGGCTCATCGCGGACGGGCTCATCGAGGGTGCTGCGGCGCTCCGCGGCCGCATCGTGCTGACGCGGCGCGGGCGGCTGCTGGCCGACGCCGTCGTGCGTGCCCTGACCGTCTAGTCACCTCCCCGGCGCGGTGCCGCCGCCCGCAGGACGGCGCGGTAGGATTGGCACTCGAGGTTCGGGAGTGCCAGAACGCGACAGTGCGGCGAGGAGGATCATGGTCTCAGAGCGAGGACTCCAGGTCTTGCGCGCGATCGTGCAGGACTACGTCGACACCCATGAGCCCGTCGGCAGCAAGGCGATCGTCGAGCGCCACCAATTCGGCGTGTCGGCGGCGACCATCCGCAATGACATGGCGCTGCTCGAAGACGAAGAGCTCATCGCCGCGCCCCACACGTCATCCGGCCGCGTGCCGACCGACAAGGGCTACCGCGTCTTCGTCGACCATCTCGCCGACCTCCGACCCCTGAGCCCCGCCCAGCGGTCGGCGATCTCGTCGTTCCTCACCGATCCGGTCGACCTCGACGATCTGCTCGTGCGCACCGTGCGTGCGCTCACGCAGCTCACCGGGCAGGTCGCGATCGTGCAGTATCCGTCGTTCGCACGTGCGAGCGTGTCGCACGTCGAGGTCGTCCACCTGGGCGGCACCCGGGTGGTCACCATCGTCGTGACCGACACCGGCCGCGTCTCCCAGCGCGTGGCGTTCCTCCGCGACGAGCCGCTCCCGGGCGACATCGACGAGATCAAAGTCCGCGTCGCGCGTCTCGTGACGGGGGCAACGGTGCGGGATGCCGCGCAGGCCGTCTCCGATCTGCTCGCCGACGAGGCCGCCACCGGCACACGGGTCGACGAGGCCGTCCGGG
>JACEFY010000425.1 GCA_016807485.1 Stenotrophomonas maltophilia
GGCGGTGGGAGGGATGCCAGGTGAGCACCTGGTCGCGGCGCTCGCCGGGCCCGACGGCGACCGTGCCTCGGTGCACGTGGTCCTCCGCGGTGAGGCGCACCCCGCGCACCGTGACCGAGTCGGGGCCGGCCACCGCGATGAGGGCAGGGGTGTCCGCGGTCCCGGCCTGCCGCACCCACGGCACCGCCCGGGCGTAGTCGAACCGCATCCGCAGCTCGACGGCGAAGGTGACCGTGCCGGAGATGCCGTCGATCCGGCGCAGCAGGTCGACGCGGTGCGGCGCGGCGTGGCGCCGCGGATCGACGATCAGTACGTCGTGGACCTCGGCGACGCCCGACGGGGTCTCCCACCGGGTGATGAGCGTGAAGGTGTCGTCGAGGTAGCGTCGCGAGGAGGCGGCATCCGAATCCGTCGGACGCAGACTCCATGCGCCGTCGTCAGGGCCCCCGAGGAGCGCCGCGAAGACGGACGGACTGTCGAAGCGTGGGAGGCAGAGCCAGTCGATCGTGCCGTCGCGCGAGACCAGCGCCGCCGTGCGTCCGCTGCTGACCAGGGCGTAGTCCTCGATCGGTTGCGGCACCTCTCGATTCTGCCGGACGTAGGGTGTGTGGATGACTGCGCATTCCGAAACGCCCGCCGATCCGGCGGCGACCACCCTCGTGATCGTCGGCGCCAGCGGCGACCTCGCCGGCCGGCTGCTGCTGCCGGCGCTCGGCCAGCTGCTCGCCAAGCAGCCGTCGCGGCGCGTGCACCTGGTCGGCACGGGGCGCACGGCCATGAGCGCCACGAAATGGCGCGCGCGCGTCCGCACCGCGTTCGACTCGGCGGGTGCCGCCGACGCGGTCGGCGATCTGCTGTCGACCCCGTACATCGCCGCCGATTCCTCGACGACGGCAGGCCTCCGTGAGATCCTCCGCGAGGTGCCCGAGGGCCGCCTCGTGCTGTACTTCGCGGTCCCGCCCGCGGTGGCGGCGTCGGCGTGCGGGTCGCTCAGGCCGTCCGAGCTCCCCGAGGGCGCGGTCATCGCGCTCGAGAAGCCGTTCGGGTCGGATGAAGCCACCGCGCGCGAGCTCAACGATGTGCTCCGCGCGCTGCTTCCGGAAGACCGTGTCTTCCGAGTCGACCACTTCCTCGGTCGCTCGAGCGTCTTGAATCTCCTGGGCTTCCGCTTCGCCAACCGGTTCGTGGAGCCGGTGTGGTCGGCCGAGCACATCGAGTCGGTGCTCATCCGCTTCGACGAGTCGCTCGCGCTCGAAGGCCGCGCCGACTACTACGACCGCGCGGGCGCGCTCATCGACATGATCCAGAGTCACCTCCTGCAGGTGCTCGCCGTCATCGCGATGGACCAGCCGGCGACGCTCGACGAGGACGACGTGCGCTCGGCGACCGCCGCGGTGCTGCGGGCCACCCGCATCTGGGACGACAACGCGGTGCACTCCTCGCACCGCGCTCGCTACACAGCCGGCTCCGCCGGGGGTGAGGACGTGCCGGCGTACGTCGACGAGCCCGGCGTCGACCCGGCGCGCGAGACCGAGACCCTTGCCCAGATCACGTGCGACATCCGCACGAGCCGCTGGGCCGGAGTGCCCTTCACGCTGCGGTCGGGTAAGGCGCTCGGCGAGCCGGTGGCCGAGATCGTCATCCGCTTCCGGCCCGTACGGCATCTGCCGATCGGTTTCGGCGGGACGGCCGAAGGATCGGTGCTGCGCCTGTCGCTGGGTCCCGACCGCCTCGCGCTCGAGATCAACGTCAACGGTGGGGACGACCCGTTCGGCCTGCACCGAGCCACCCTCGACGCCGACCTCGGGCTCGGGGCGCTGCGCTCCTACACCGAGGTGCTCGCGGCCGTCCTCGACGGCGACGCCGCGCTGTCGGTGCGCGGGGATGCCGCCGAGCAGT
>JACEFY010000426.1 GCA_016807485.1 Stenotrophomonas maltophilia
GACGCCCTCCGGGCCGTGCCGCGCGACGACGGTTCGCCGCCGCGCGCGCTGGTGCTCGGCGCCACCGGATACCTCGGCGGGCGGCTCGTGCCGCGCCTGCTCGCGGGCGGCTACCGGGTGCGCGTGCTCGCGCGCGACCCGGCTCGCCTCGCCGCATTCGCGTGGGGTGGGGAGGTCGAGGTCACGGCGGGTTCGGCGACGGATGCCGCGGTCATGGCCGAGGCCACCGCCGACGTGGACGTCGTGTTCTACCTCATCCACTCGATGGGGCAGGGGAGCGGATTCGAGGAGACCGACCTGGAAGCCGCGCGCACCGTCGCCACCGCGGCGGCCGCCGCGTCCGTCGGGCGCATCGTGTACCTCGGCGGCCTGCATCCGAGCGGCGTCGAGCTGAGCCCGCACCTCCGCTCGCGCGTCGCGGTGGGCGAGGTGCTGCTCGCGAGCGGCGTGCCGACCCTCGTGCTGCAGGCGGGCGTCGTGATCGGTTCGGGCTCGGCGTCGTTCGAGATGATCCGCCACCTGACCGACGTGCTGCCCTACATGCCCGCGCCCCGCTGGGTGCGCAACTTCATCCAGCCCATCGCGGTGCGCGACGTGCTGTACTACCTGCTCGCCGCGGCCCGGGTGCCCGCCGACGTGAACCGTGCCGTCGACATCGGCGGCCCGGATGTGCTGCGCTACGGCCAGATGATGAACGGCTACGCCGTCGAGGCGGGCCTCCCGCAGCGCGCGATCGCCCCGCTGCCGGTGCTCACGCCGGGCCTCGCCTCGCACTGGGTGAACCTCGTCACGCCGGTGCCGCGATCGATCGCCCGGCCGCTCATCGCCTCTCTCGTCCACGACTGCGTCATGGACGATCACGACATCGACGCGCTGATCCCCCCGCCGGAGGACGGACTCACGCCCTACCGCCGTGCCGTGGCGCTCGCGCTCGGCCGCGTCGAGGCCGACCGGGTGGAGACGAGCTGGCAGGATGCCGAGGTCACCGGGCTGCCCTCGGACCCCCTCCCGAGCGACCCGGACTGGGCCGGACGCACGGTGTACACCGACCTGCAGAGCGTGCACACGTCGGCCCCTCCGGAGCGGGTGTGGGCTGTCATCGAGGGGATCGGCGGTGCCAACGGATGGTACTCGGCGCCGGTGCTCTGGGCGCTGCGCGGATGGATGGACCGGCTCGTCGGCGGGGTGGGGCTCGCGCGCGGCCGACGCAGCCGCACGAAGGTCGCGGTGGGCGACGTCATCGACTTCTGGCGGGTCGAGGCGGTCGAGCCCGGCCGGCTCCTCCGGCTCCGCGCGGAGATGAAGGTGCCGGGGCTTGCGTGGCTCGACCTGCAGTGCGAGCCCGACGAGGAGGGCACGCGCTATCGTCAGCGCGCCGTGTTCTTCCCGGCGGGCCTGGCCGGCCGGCTCTACTGGCTCGCCGTCCTGCCTTTCCACGGCTTCATCTTCCGGGGGATGGCCGAGCGCATCACGGCCGCTGCCGAAGCCGATGCCGCCACCCCGGCGCCGGTGGCCTCGTAGACTCGGCGGATGCCCCGCCTCCGACCGTTCCGCCCCGGCGACGAGCCGGCCCTCGCGGAGATCTGCCTGCGGACGGCGGATGCCGGGGCCGACGCGACCGGCATCCTCGCCGACGACGACCTGTGGGCAGAGGTGTTCGTGCTGCCGTACGCCGCGCGGCATCCGGACCTCGCGTTCGTCGTCGAGGCCGACGACGGCCGGGTGGTCGGCTACGTCGTGGGCACGCCGGACACGCGGGCGTTCGAAGACTGGTTCGCCACCGAGTGGTGGCCGCGCTTCGCCGATCGGTGGCCGCGGCCGCCACACGACGCGAAGACCCGCCAGGACGGTCTCCTGCGCTACGCCTACGGGCGCGGCGGCGGCGCGGAGCCCTATG
>JACEFY010000427.1 GCA_016807485.1 Stenotrophomonas maltophilia
AGGCCGCCCGGCCCGGTGCCGCGCGACAGCAGGATGGCGCCGCCGGCGATCGCACCGATCAGCGTGATGAGCGCCATCGACCCGGCGAACGCGCGGAGCGGCCGCGCGAGGCACAGCAGCAGGAACAGCACGCAGGCGGCCGCGAGCACGATGACGGTGACCGCGCGCAGCGACACGATCTGCGCGAACGGGAAGGTGCGCTCCAGTCGGAAGAACTGCGGCCAGGTGACGACGGCGACGGCGGCGGCGGCGACCACGGTGAAGAGGATTCCCAGCAGGCGAAGCACGTCACGACCCTACGTGAGCAGGCTGGGAGAAGGACGGATGCCGGGGCCGCCGGTACGCTCGGAACATGGTGGGATCGCGCGGGGACGGGGCTCTCGGGTTCGTGGGCCCGAGCGATCTGCATCTGCACTCCGATCACTCCGACGGCACCGAGCCCCCGGCCGAGGTCATGGCAGCGGCGCACCGCGCGGGCCTCGGCACGGTCGCACTGACCGACCACGACACGACGTCGGGCTGGGCGGAGGCGGCCGAGGCCGCCGCCTCGCTCGGGATGACGCTCCTCCCCGGGATGGAACTGTCCGCCCGCCACGAGTGGCGGAGCGTGCACGTGCTGGGTTACCTCTTCGATCCCGACGATGAGGGTCTGAAGGCGCTGACCGACCGCATCCGGGGCGCCCGGCTCACCCGCGCCCGCACGATGGCCGATCGCATCGGCCGGGACTACGACCTGACGTGGGGCGACATCCTGGCCCAGACGGCGGAGGGCGCCACGGTCGGTCGCCCGCACATCGCCGACGCGCTGGTGGCCGCCGGTCACGCGCGCGATCGGGGGGAGGCCTTCGCCGGCATCCTCCACCCGGGCAGCGACTACTACGTCGCCCTCTACGCGCCGGACCCCGTGACGGCCGTCTCCGCGATCGCGGACGCGGGCGGAGTGCCGATCATCGCCCACCCCGCCGCGCGCGGCGGGCTCCTGCCGCCGGCGCTCCTGGACGCGATGCTCGATGCGGGGCTCGCCGGGTTCGAACTGGGGCACCGCGAGAACCAGCAGCCCGCGCTCGGGCGCCTGCGCGCGCTCAGCGCGGAGCGGGACCTCATCGTCACAGGCTCGAGCGACTACCACGGGCGCGGCAAGCCGAACATCCCCGGCGAGCACACGACGGCCGACGCCATGGTCGCCCGCATCATCGCCCGGGCAACCGGAAGCGCCCCCGTCCACCCCTAAGCGGGGGCGGGCGAGGGCGCCGGGGATGCGCAGACTCAGGCCAGGGCCTTGGCCTTCAGCACGTCGAACTCCGCCTGCGTGATCGCACCCGAGTCGAGCAGACCCTTGGCCTGCGCGATCTGGTCGGCCGGGCTCGTGCCGGCCACCGTGCGGATGTAGTCGTCCTGTGCCGCCTTGTAGTGCGAGGCCGCCGCGACCTGACGCTCGCTCATCCCGCGACCGCGGGCGATGAGATAGACGAGCGCGGTGATGATCGGGAAAAAGATCAGGAAGAAGATCCAGACGGCTTTCCAGCCTCCGGCGAGCGTGTGGTCGCGGAAGATGTCACCGATGATCGCGAACAGCGCGAACAGGTACGAGACGAAGATGAACGCCCACAGGAACCACCAGATGAGGTCCCAGAACGAGCCCCAGAAGCCGTGGTACTCCACAGCCGCGTCGATGAAGCGCATGATTGCCTTTCGAGGGAGAAGGACGGCAGTCCCTGCCGCCGATCCTCACCCTAGTGCCGCGGCGCCTCGCGGTCAGGCGCCGACGGGGGCGCCGGACGCGCCGGAGCCGCCGCGACGGCGGCGACGGCGGCGTGCGGGAGCAGGCTTGCCGTCGTGGTGCTCCTTGCCGGCGCCGTCGTGGGTGCCGGCCCCGTCGGCGCCGCGCTCCGC
>JACEFY010000428.1 GCA_016807485.1 Stenotrophomonas maltophilia
CGGCGGAGATGTCGGCGAGGACCTCCTGCGGCGAGCGGCCGACGTTGGTGGGCACCGCGAGCCCCGTGATGATGCGGCGCTTGAGGCCGGCGACGCGGACCATGAAGAACTCGTCGAGGTTGCTGGCGAAGATCGCCAGGAAGTTCGCGCGCTCCAGCACGGGCAGGCGCGGGTCTTCGGCGAGCTCGAGCACGCGCTGGTTGAACGCGAGCCAGCTCAGCTCGCGGTCGGTGTAGCGGTTGTCGGGCAGCTGCGAGTCGTAGGCTTCGACGGCTTCGTCGAAGTCGTCGTCGTCCGCGTCACCCAGACCAGAGTCGAGAACGTCCGTGTCGATCATCCCCTCATCATTGCAGGGGGAAGTGACCGGTGCGTTAACCGTCAGACGCCGGAGCGTTCCCGGGGCGCGGGCACCTGGTCGTCCTCGTACACGTTGAACCGGTATCCGACGTTGCGGACCGTGCCGATGAGCTGCTCGAGATCGCCCAGCTTGGCGCGCAGGCGGCGCACGTGCACGTCGACGGTGCGGGTGCCGCCGAAGTAGTCGTAGCCCCAGACCTCGCTCAGCAGCTGCTCGCGCGTGAAGACCCGCGAGGGGTGCGTGGCGAAGAAGTGGAGGAGCTGGAACTCCTTGTACGTCAGGTCGAGCGGCTTCCCGCGCACCTTCGCGGAATAGGAGGACTCGTCGATCGTGATGCCGGAGGTCTGGATGCGGCTGGACACCTGCTCCTTGGCCACGCGCCCGACCGCCAAGCGGATGCGGGCGTCGACTTCGGCGGGTCCTGCGGTGACGAGGACGACGTCGTCGATGCCCCAATCGGTCGACACCGCCGTGAGGCCGCCCTCGGTGACGACCAGAAGGAGCGGAGCATCGATTCCCGTCGTGCCCAGGATCTTGCACAGCGACTTCGCTCCGACGAGGTCCAGGCGCGCATCGACGAAGATCACATCGGCGCTCGGGGCGTTCACGAGCGAGGCGGGCGACGCCGGGATCTGGCGGACGCGGTGGCTCAGGAGCTCGAGCGCAGGCAGGACCGTGCCACCGCCGGGGGCGGAGCTCAGCACGAGCAGTTGCGCCAACAGGGTCCCTTCCGCTGGGAGGACACGGGCGGACCCGGATCTCGACCCATCTTAGAGCGTCGGGCGTGCGGGGCAGCGCCGCGCGTGCACCGACGGCCGGGCGTGGTCCACAATGGAGCCATGGCCCTCCCCGAGCTCGCGCCCCGCAGCGGCATCCGCGGCATCGTCGCCGCCTGGGTGATCGCCGCGGTGATCGCGCTCGCGATCGGCATCGCCGTTCCTGCCGACGCGCAGGCGGCGTGGATGGCCGTCGGGATGGGGGCGGTCGTCATCGTCTCCTTCGCTCTGCAGCTGGCCCACGGTCACCCCCACGGGTTCATCCAGCGGACGGCGGCCAGCGTGCTCGGAGGGCTTCTCGTGATGGGCCTCATCGGAGTCGGACTGGGGCTCGCATCGTTGTTCTCCGCGTGATGCGCGCGGGCGCGTAGAGTGGACCCATGGACCTCGTCGCTCTCGAACTCTTCTTCGTCGGGCTGCTCGCACTCGCCTCGCTGGCGATCGTGTTCGTCTCCGGCGTCGTGATCAAGAACCTGTACCGCGGCCAGCGCTGACGCCGTGTTGGATCTCCCCACCGATCTTCCGGCGGACATCGTCCCGCTGTCGTGGCTCCTGGGTGTCTGGGAGGGGACCGGCGTCATCGACTACGAGGTGGACGGCACCGCGTACTCGGGTGAGTTCTCCCATCGCGTGAGCTTCAGCCACGACGGCGGCGACTACGTCAACTACGCCGCCAGCGCGTGGCTGCTCGGCGAAGACGGTGCCCGGTCGCCCCTCGTCGCCGAGACCGGCTACTGGCGGCTGGCGCGCCCCGCGAC
>JACEFY010000429.1 GCA_016807485.1 Stenotrophomonas maltophilia
CGATCTCCCCCTCGTCGGCGCATGGCCGCGCGCGCGGATGGAGGAGATCCGTGCACCGCAGCGGCTGCGCCGTCGCTTCGGGGCGGAGGCCGCCTTCGTCGCGGCGCTCGAGGACTCCGGCCCGGAGGCGGCGTGTGGCGTTTCCGGTCCTGAGCTCGAGTGGGGCGTCCGCGTGGAGGGGGCACTGTCGGTCGCGACATCGGTGAGGCCGATGTAGGTGCGCCCGTGGAGCGCCGGAAGGGTGAAGACGAACCGCCCGCGCGACCCGGCGACCGGCGCCGTCAGCGACACGTCCGTCCCGCCGAGGCGGGCCGAGTCGACGACGAGATGTGTGCCCCGGCTCGGCTGCAGCGCGACGGCGTCGGTGAGCGTTCCCGCCCAGACCCCGGTCGCGTTGACGACGGCACGCGCGCACACCGAGAACCGCTCGCCCGTGACCTCGTCACGGAGGTCGGCTCCGTCGCCCCGGAGGACCGTCGCCGAGACGCGCGTGAGGATGCGGGCCCCGAACCCGGCGGCGGTGCGCGCGACGGCGACGACGAGGCGCGCATCGTCGACCAGTTGCCCGTCCCAGCCGCGGATCCCTCCGCGCAGTTCGCCTGCCGCGGAACGCGCCGCGACGCCGGGCGCGAACGCGCGCGTCGACGCGGCCGTGAGCCGTGACGGCGCAGGCAGCAGCGTGCTCGGTGTGCCGACCATCCGGCGGAGCCCGTCGCCGAGCCCGAACCCGGCGCCGACGAACGCGCCCTGAGCGAGGGCATCCGGGCCGTGGAGCGGCATGATCTGCGCGAGGGGGCGGGTGAGGTGCGGCGCGATACGGGTCATGAGCAGGTGCCGCTCCGCCGCACTTTCGTGCGCGATCCCGACGTGCCCGGAGGCGAGGTAGCGCAACCCGCCGTGGACGAGCTTCGACGACCATCCGCTTGTCCCGGAGGCGAGGTCGCCGCGTTCGACGAGCACGGTGCGAAGGCCCCGGGAGGCGGCATCGAGCGCGATGCCCGCTCCGGTGATCCCACCCCCGACGACGAGAAGGTCGATCGGCGCCCCGTCGGCGACCTCGGACAGCTCGCGTGCGCGGCGGGTCGCGTGCAGGGCCGACGACCCGGGTAGGCGCCCCCGCAGGCGACTCACGGCCGCACCTGGAGCAGTCCGCGGACGGCGGCGGAGAGTTCGGTGCGCCATGCCGCCGGATCGAGCCACTCCGCGACGAGGGGCGCGGACTGCACCGCCGACTGCAGGACGAGCAGCAGCATCGCGGCACGGGCGTCCACGTCGCCCGCGCGCACGAATCCCGCCGACTGACCCGCACGCACGTGGGCCGCCAGCGCCGTGTGGACGATGCGCTGGCTCGTCCCGACGCGCTCGAGGATGTACCGGGCGAAGAGCTCCGGGTCGGTGTCGCGCAGTCTGTCGACGATGTCGAGCTGCCGAATGCGGTCGGCACCCACCACGAGCGTCGCCACGAGGTCATCGAGGCTCTCGACGGGCGCGGGCGCGGGGACCTGTGCCACCACCTCCCGGGTCACGAGCGCGGCGAAGAGCGCCGGGGCGTCGGGCCAGTAGCGGTAGACCGTCTGACGGGACAGACCGCTGCGACGCGCGATGTCGGCCATGCTCGTGCGCCGGATGCCGTGCGCGAGCACCTCGGCGAGCGCGGCGTCGAGGATCGCGGCGGCGGTGGCGGACTCGGTCGGTTCCATGTGACAAAGCTACACAATGTGTCATACTGTCGCCATGCCCGCGATGACGCCGCTGCCCGAGATCCCGGACGCCCGCCCCCCGATGATCTGGGACCTGTGGGGCGACGGCACTCGCGACGCCCACCTGCCGCCCGGCGCGCGCACCATCGCTCGGACCTTGCTCGCCGGCACCCCGCACCCCGTCCCGCG
>JACEFY010000044.1 GCA_016807485.1 Stenotrophomonas maltophilia
GTGTGCAGCGACGCGGCGGCGTGGTGGCCGGGAGAAGTGAGGGACTGAGACCTCGGGAAAAGGATCAGAGAGACCGGCGCATTTCGAGCTGGGGGCCGATCACGGAGTCCGACGTGACGCCGGTGGGCGAAAAGCCGCACCGGCGGAAGCGCGCCGAGCTCGGGTGTTGTCGGCGTGCACGTCGAGCGTCACGTCGTTTCGGCCCCGCGCACGGGCGAAGTCGCCCGCGGCGTCGAGGAGTCTCTCGAGGATGCCGGAACCGCGGCGGGTCGGCGCTACGAAGACCCCGACGATGTCGGCGCGCGGGGCATCTCCTCCGACATCACGCAGCAGAACGGTCGCCGTGCCGACCCAATAATCACCATCGACGGCGACGAACTGGCCGGCGTGGTCGCTCATCGCGCCACCCGCGGTGCGCTCGCGCCAGAACGACTCGTCGCGGCCCCTCTCCTCGGCCGTCGTGGTGAGGAAAGCGACGGATGCCGCGGGGTCGGCGACCGCCGCAAGGCGGAGATCACGCACCTCCCGCCACTCGTGCAGCCGGACGCGCCGCACGATGACGGCATCCGTCACTCGGCGATCTCCTGATAGGCCGCGAACAGCAGCGACTCATCGGGAGCCTGGAGGACGGTGGGCTTGCCGATGTCGTCGAGCACGATGAAGCGCAGCATCGCGCCGCGGGTCTTCTTGTCGCGCTGCATCGTCGCCAGGAGCTGGCGGAACGCGCCCGCCCGGTACGACGTCGGAAGCCCGAGGAGCTCCAGGACGTCGCGATGGCGCTGCGCGGCGGCGTCGGACAGTCGACCCGCAAGGCGCGAAAGCTCCGCGGCGAACATCATGCCCACCGAAACCGCCGCTCCGTGACGCCACTGATAGCGCTCGGCGTGCTCGATCGCGTGGCCGAGCGTGTGGCCGTAGTTGAGGACTTCCCGCAGACCCGCCTCGCGCAGATCCTCGCCGACGACGCGGGCCTTCATCTCGATCGCCAGCTCGATGCAGCGGCGGAACTCCGGGGTCGTCGGGTCGACCGCAGCCTCCGCATCGGCCTCGATGATGTCGAGGATCTCGGGGTACCAGATGAATCCCGCCTTCACGACCTCGGCGAAGCCGGCGACGCGCTCATTGCGGCTCAGGGAGTCGAGGTGCGCGAGATCGCAGATCACGGCGCGCGGCGTCCAGAACGCCCCGACGAGATTCTTGCCCTCGTTCGTGTTGATGCCGGTTTTGCCGCCGACGGCGGCCTCCACCATTCCGAGCACGGTCGTCGGCACCTGCACGAGTGCGACCCCGCGCAACCACGTCGCGGCGACGAATCCTGCGAGGTCGGTGACGGCTCCCCCGCCGAAGCCGACGAGCACGCCCGCCGCACCGGTGCGCATGAGGTGGAGCGCCGCCGTGTACGTCGACGCGCCGCCGACGATGACGGGAACGTCGAGGTCGTAGATGAACTTCTTGAGGTTCAGCGGCTCGAGCTCGCTCGAGACGTGCTCGGCCGAGACGGTCGTGCCGCGGATGACGAAGAGGTCGACGCCGGCCGCGACGACCGTCTCGTACAAGTCCTGCGTGCGCTGCGGCGTGAGCGATCCGGCGACGGTGACCCCGGCGTCGCGGATCTCGGCCAGGCGGTCGCGCACGAGTTCGGGCTTGATCGGCTCGGAGTAGAGCTCCTGCATGCGACGGGTGGCGTCGGCATCCGAGAGCCCGGCGATCTCGGCCAGCAGCGGCTCGGGGTCGTCGTAGCGCGTCCAGACGCCCTCGAGGTCGAGCACGCCCAGCCCGCCGAGCTGTCCGAGCATGATCGCGGTGCGCGGGCTCATGACGCTGTCCATGGGAGCGCCGAGCACCGGGATGCCGAAGCTGAACGCGTCGATCGACCACGACGTCGAGACATCCTCGGGGTTGCGGGTGCGCCGCGAGGGCACGACGGCGATGTCGTCGAAGGCGTACGCGCGGCGGGCGCGCTTGGCGCGGCCGAGTTCGATGTCCATGCTCACCCCTCCAGCCTAGTCACCGGGCCCCCTGCGGCCGAGCCGACAGGTTCTGTGCGAGCCGACACGCTGCGCACGCGCCGAAGGTGTCGGCTCGCGCAGACACTGTCGGCTCGGCGCGGGGGTCAGCGCTTGTAGTTGGGGGCCTCGACCACGATCTGGACGTCGTGGGGGTGCGACTCCTTCAGGCCGGCCGCGGTGATGCGGACGAACTTGCCCTTCGCCTTGAGCTCCTCGATCGTGCGCGCGCCGACGTAGAACATCGACTGGCGGAGACCGCCGACGAGCTGGTAGGCGACGGCCGAGACCGGCCCGCGGTAGGCGACCTGTCCCTCGATGCCCTCGGGGATGAGCTTGTCGTCGCTGGGCACGTCGGCCTGGAAGTAGCGGTCCTTCGAGTACGACGTCTTCTTGCCGCGGGTCTGGAGCGCTCCGAGCGAGCCCATGCCGCGATAGAGCTTGAACTGCTTGCCGCCCTGGAAGACGATCTCACCCGGCGACTCGTCGGTGCCGGCCAGCAGCGACCCGAGCATGACGGTGTCGGCGCCGGCGACGAGCGCCTTGGCGATGTCGCCCGAGTACTGCAGGCCGCCGTCGGCGATGATCGGGATGCCGGCGTCGCGCGCCGCCTGGAAGGCCTCCCAGATGGCGGTGACCTGGGGCACGCCGACGCCCGCGACGATGCGCGTCGTGCAGATCGATCCCGGCCCGACGCCCACCTTGACGGCGTCCACACCCGCGTCGATGAGCGCCTGCGCGCCCTCCCGCGTCGCGACGTTGCCGCCGATGATGTCGATGTCGGCGAAGGAGTCGTCGGCGCGGAGGCGGCGGACCATGTCGATGACGCCCGCGGACTGGCCGTTCGCGGTGTCGACGACCAGCACGTCGACACCCGCGTCGCGCAGCGCCTCGGCGCGCTCCCAGGCGTCGCCGAAGAACCCGATCGCGGCGCCGACGCGCAGGCGACCGTGGTCGTCCTTCGTGGCGAGGGGGTACTTCTCGCTCTTGTCGAAGTCTTTGATGGTGATGAGGCCCGCGAGCTTGCCCTCGTCGTCGATGAGCGGCAGCTTCTCGACACGGTGCTGAGCGAACAGCGCGATCACCTCACCGGCGCCGATGCCGACGCGACCGGTGATGAGGTCTTCGGAGGTCATGACGTCGCGCACCTTGGTGGTCTGACGCTCGAAGCCCGAGACGAAGCGCATGTCGCGGTTCGTGATGATGCCGAGGAGCCGTCCGTCGTCATCGACGACCGGGAGTCCCGAGATGCGGTACTGCGCGCAGAGCGCATTGACCTCTTCGATCGTCGCGTCGGGCGTCGTCGTGATGGGGTCGGTGATCATGCCCGACTCGCTGCGCTTGACCCGGTCGACCATCGAGGCCTGCTCCGCGATCGAGGCGTTGCGGTGCAGGATGCCGATGCCGCCCTCTCGGGCGACGGCGATGGCCATCCGCGCTTCGCTGACAGTGTCCATCGCCGCCGACAGCAGCGGGGTCGCCACGGTGATGCGCCGGGTGACCCGCGAGGAGGTGTCGGCTTCGGAAGGGATGACGTCGGTGTGTCCGGGGAGGAGCAGCACGTCGTCGTAGGTCAATCCGACGAAACCGAACGGGTCGTTGTGGTCCATGCGCTCTCCTGCGTGATCTCGGGCTGTACCGATTCTAAGTCGCGGCGAGGACGAATAATTCCGCGTGGACCCGGGCGGACAGGGCGATCGGGGGGCGACAGACCGCACGGACCAATAGGCGAAACAAAGCCGACACATTACGCTCGTACCGTCGTTGCCAATGTCGACTTCGGCCGCATCGCCCGAGTGATGCGTCGGACTGGAGGATCTGTTGAGACCCACGACCGTCAGCGCGCGGAACCCACTGCGGTGGTTCGTGCTCGTTCTGGGCGCCTTCGCCGCCGCTGCAGCGCTTCTGCTCAGCAGTGCGGGCGCCGCGATGGCAGCCGCCCCCGACACTCCCGGAGGCGATCAGGAGCAGACGCCCTACTACTTCGGCGGCGTCATCACCAACGCCGAGCAGCCCGTGCCGGATGTCACCGTCAGCGTCAACGGCAACGGCTTCGACGCCGAGACCGTGACCGACGCGGACGGCAAGTGGCGCCTGTACGTCCCCGAGAAGGAGACCTACACGCTCGTCGTGGATGAGGACACCCTCCCGGAAGGCGTCATCGTCGATCCCGCGCAGCTTCCGGAGGGCCTCCAGCCCAAGCAGGGGACGACCGGCGAGTTCGAGGTCGAGTTCGGCCTGACGAACACCAAGATCGTCAACCTCTTCCTCGGGGCGGGTGAACGGGTGACGCAGTCGTTCGTCGACCAGCTGTCGGTGCGACTCGTGAACGGCCTCAACTTCGGCCTGCTCCTCGCGCTCGCCTCGATGGGTGCGGCGCTCATCTACGGCACGACCGGCCTGTCGAACTTCGCACACGGCGAGATGGTGACGTGGGGCGCGCTGGTCGCGCTGGTCTTCAGCACCTTCTGGCAGCTTCCGCTCTGGCTCGGCATCACCGCCGCCGTCCTCGGCGGCGCCGCGCTCGGTCTCGCGATGGATGCCGGCCTCTGGCGACCGCTCCGCCGGAAGGGACTGGGCGTCGTCCAGCTGATGATCGTCAGCATCGGCCTGTCCCTGACCCTGCGGTACATCTACCAGTACTTCATCGGCGGGTCGACCTACCAGCTCGCCGGATCGAGCCCGGCACCCTTCCAGTGGGGACCGATCTCGCTGTCGTACATCGACCTCATCAGCATGGCGGTGAGCGTCGTGGTGATCCTCGCCGTGGCCTACTTCCTCCTGCGCACTCGCATCGGCAAGGCGACGCGCGCGATCTCCGACAACCCGCAGCTCGCCGCGGCATCCGGGATCAACGTCGACCGCGTCATCCGGATCGTCTGGGTGATCGCCGGTGTGCTCGCCGCGATCTCCGGTGTGCTCTGGGCGTACTTCCGCCCCGGCGTGCAGTGGAACATGGGAACGCAGATGCTGCTGCTCATCTTCGCCGCAATCACCCTCGGTGGACTGGGGACCGCCTTCGGCGCTCTCCTCGGCTCGCTCATCGTCGGGCTCGTCGTGGAGACCTCCACCCTGTGGATCCCCTCCGACCTCAAATACGCCGGCGCGCTCGTCGTGCTGATCATCATCCTGCTGGTGCGACCACAGGGTCTGCTCGGTCGCAAAGAAAGGCTCGGGTGACCACGATGGATTGGGGTGCCATCCTCTCCAACACGCTCGGCTACCTGCTGAGCCCCGTGACGATCGCCTATGCGCTCGCCGCGACCGGCCTCGCCGTGCACTTCGGGTACGCGGGTCTGCTCAACTTCGGTATGGCGGGCTTCATGGCCCTCGGCGCCTACGGCTACGCCATCTCGATCCTCACGTTCGGCCTCCCCTGGTGGCTGGCGATGATCGTGGGCCTCGTGCTCGCGGCCGTCTTCGCCTTCATCCTCGGCATCCCGACACTGCGTCTACGGGCCGACTATCTGGCCATCGTCACGATCGCGGCGGCCGAGATCGTCCGCCTGCTGTTCACGACGCAGGTCTTCGACGAGTGGACCAACTCGGCCGACGGCCTCGGCAACTACAACGGCAGCTTCCAGTCGGCCAACCCGTTCCCGAACCTCCCGAGTGGCGAGAAGTACGGTTTCGGACCCTGGCAGTACACGGCGGCGCAGCTCTGGGTGGTCGTGTTCGGCCTCGCCCTGCTGGCCGTGTCGATCTTCGTGGTCTGGTCGCTCATGCGCAGCCCGTGGGGCCGCGTGCTCAAGGGCATCCGTGAAGACGAGGATGCCGTGCGATCGCTCGGCAAGAACGTCTTCGCATACAAGATGCAGGCACTCGTCGTCGGTGGCGTCATCGGCGCCCTCGGAGGCATCGTCTACGTGCTGCCCTCGGCGGTCATCCCCTCGAGCTACACGACGGCGCTGACCTTCTTCCTCTGGACGATCCTGCTCCTCGGCGGCGCCTCGACGATCTTCGGGCCGAGCCTCGGCGCGGTCCTGTTCTGGATGGTCATGGCCCTGCTCGGCAACCTGCTACCGCAGATGGCGCAGGCGGGATGGCTCCCGATGACCGACATCCAGGCCGGCACGCTCCGCTACATCCTCGTGGGCGTCTCGCTGATGCTCCTCGTGATCTTCAGGCCGCAGGGCATCCTGGGCGACAAGAGGGAGATGACCTTTGTCAAGTGACCAGAGTCCCGTGGACGCGGCCGGCGCGCCGACCACAGGCAGCATCGCCCGTCCGAAGACGACCGGGCTCGCGAAGGGCGAATCCGTTCCCGGCGTCGCCAAAAACGATCCCATCATGGTGATCGACGGCGTCACGCGCCGCTTCGGCGGCCTGACAGCCGTCGACGTCGAGCACCTCGAGATCCCCCGCAACGCCATCACGGCCCTCATCGGCCCGAACGGCGCGGGCAAGACGACCCTGTTCAACCTGCTCTGCGGGTTCGACAAGCCGAACACCGGAACGTGGTCGTACGACGGGAAGAGCCTGGCCGGCATCCCCGCCTTCAAAGTGGCGCGGATGGGGCAGGTGCGCACGTTCCAGCTCACCAAGGCCCTCTCGCTGCTGACGGTTCTCGAGAACATGAAGCTCGGCGCGCCGAAGCAGAAGGGCGAGCGGTTCTGGTCGTCGTTCATCCCCGCCACCTGGCGCGGGCAGGAGACGGCGAACGAGGAGAAGGCCCGCGGCCTGCTGGCGCGCTTCAAGCTCGACGCCAAGGAGAAGGACTTCGCGGCGTCGCTCTCGGGCGGACAGCGCAAGCTGCTCGAGATGGCCCGCGCCCTCATGAGCGACCCGAACCTCGTCATGCTCGACGAGCCGATGGCCGGGGTCAACCCCGCGCTCACTCAGTCGCTCCTCGACCACATCCTCGACCTCAAGGATCTGGGCGTCACGGTGCTCTTCGTCGAGCACGACATGCACATGGTGCGCCACATCGCGGACTGGGTGGTGGTGATGGCCGAAGGCCGCGTCGTCGCCGAAGGCCCGCCGCACACGGTGATGGAGGACCAGGCGGTGATCGACGCGTACCTCGGCAGCCACCAGGACGTCGACCTCGGCGTCGTCACCGGGCGGGTGTCGGGCGAGCTCGACACGTCGGCCCTCGCGCTCCTGGAGGAGATCAAGGAAGACGAGGCCGCGGCGATCGCCGAGGCCGAGGAGGAGAACAAGTGAGCACTCCCGCTCCCGCACTCACGCCCACCGAGGGTCCGTCGACGGCGGACATCGTGGTGGAGGTCAAAGACCTCGACGCCGGGTACCTGCCGGGCATCAACATCATCAACAGCGCCAACCTCGTCGCCCGCAAGGGTGAGCTCATCGGCATCATCGGGCCCAACGGCGCCGGCAAGTCCACCCTGCTGAAGTCGATCTTCGGCATGGTGAAAGTGCGCGGCGGCGATATCACCCTCAACGGTGAGTCGATCGTCGGGCTCAAGGCCGACCGGCTCGTCCAGCGCGGTGTGGCCTTCGTGCCGCAGAACAACAACGTGTTCCCGTCGCTGTCGATCGAGGAGAACCTGCAGATGGGGCTCTTCCAGAACCCCAAGATCTACAGCGAGCGCCTCGAGTTCGTGACCGGGATCTTCGCCGAGCTCGGCAAGCGCCTCAAGCAGCGCGCCGGGTCGCTCTCGGGCGGCGAGCGGCAGATGGTCGCCATGAGCCGCGCGCTCATGATGGACCCGTCCGTGCTGCTCCTCGACGAGCCTTCGGCCGGCCTCTCGCCGGTGCGCCAGGACGACGCGTTCATCCGCGTCTCGGACATCAACAAGGCGGGCGTCACGACGATCATGGTCGAGCAGAACGCGCGGCGCTGCCTGCAGATCTGCGACCGCGGCTACGTGCTCGATCAGGGGCGCGACGCGCACCACGGCACCGGCCGCGATCTGCTGAACGACCCGCAGGTCATCGGCCTGTATCTGGGCACCCTGGGCGAGGACGAGGCCCACTGACGCCCGCAGAGCGCGACTGAGGGGGTGGATGCCGCGGCATCCACCCCCTCTTCTCTTGCTTTCCGCGCTGCGTGCCACTCGCGCGGCCTGCCCGCAGACGCGGGAAGGGCCCCGGATCGCTCCGGGGCCCTTCCGTGGTGCGTGCGAGACTCAGCGGGTTTCGATGCGCTCGTACATGTTGTCGGCACCGTACTGGTAGATGCCCATCGACGCCTCGGTGGGGTCACCGGCGTCGTCGAACGTGACCGGTCCGGAGTAGCCGTCGTAGTCGGCGACGCCACCCTCGAGGATGATGTCGGCGCACTCGGCGAACGACGTGCACTTCGTGCCGTCACCGGCGCCGCCCGAGACTTCCTGCAGCTTGGTGGCCATGTCGGCTCCAGTGGTGCCACCGGACGCCAGCGCAGCCAGCGCGAGCAGCACGACCGCGTCGTACGACTCGGCCGAGTAGGAGTAGTCCTCGAGTGCGGCGTTGCCGGCGGCGACCCACGAGTCGTTGAGACGCGTCTCGAAGTCGTCCGTCAGCTCCGGTCCGGGCAGCGTGCCCTTGGCACCCTCGAGCGACACGGAGACCTGGTCGCCGTAGTTCGAGAGGTTTCCGTCGACGAGGTAGAAGTTCTTCGCCTCGGCGCCGGCGTTCACCAGCAGCGGGGCGATCGTCTTGAACTGGTCGAAGGTGATCAGCACGATCGCGTCGGGCTTGGCCGCCATGACGGTCGCGACCTGAGCGTCGAACGAGCTGTCGCCGTCGTTGTACGACGCCTCGGCCACGACGGTGCCGCCGGTGCCTTCGAAGACCTCCTTGACGACACCGAACAGACCGGTGCCGTAGGCGTCGTTCTGGTAGATGATGCCGATGTTCTTGTGGCCGTCCTCGGCGACGAGGTTGCCGAGCACCTCACCCTGGAGCAGGTCGCTCGGGGCGGTGCGCCAGTAGAGGTTGTCGTCTTCCCACGTCGTGAAGTCGGGCGACGTGTTGGCGGGCGAGAAGGTGATGATGCCCGCGTCGACGTTGGAGTCGAGGAAGAGCTTGGTGACACCCGAGGCAGCCGCGCCGATCATGGCCGAGACGCCTTCGCTCTGGAGCTTCGGGACGGTGGTCTCGAAGGCCTTGTTGTCGGCGTCGCCCGAGTCACCCGGGGTGAAGTCGATCGTGATGCCCTTCTTCGCCTCGTTGATCTCGTCGACAGCGAGCTGCACGCCGGCCTGCTCGGGCGGGCCGAGGAAGGCGAGGCTGCCCGTCTGGGGCAGAACGCTTCCGATCTTGAGGGTCAGGTCCTCGGCCGGAGCGCTGCTCTCGGAGGGGGTGGTGGTGGTTCCTCCGCCGGCGCAGCCGGCGAGAAGGACCGCGCTGACGGCGACGACGGCGATGCCGCCGAGTGCCTTGCCGGCGCGTGAACGTGTGAAGACGCTCATTCTGCTCCTTGGTGTAGGTGAACACGGGGCAGCTCGGGAGCCGACCCAGTGGGTCAAACCTAACGGCAGGGTGATCTCGCGAGTGTTGCAATGTGTTAACGACGTGTAACGCGACCCAATCGTTACCTTGCCGCGTGATGACGCGGAGGGAGCGTTCTCACACAACGGTCGCGACGATCTCCGGACGCGCGCGTCGGGCCGCGCGCAACGAATCGACGGTGAGGACGATGAGGGCGACCCACACGAGGGCGAAGCCGATCCATCGCTCCAGGGGCATGGGCTCCTGCAGGATCCACGCGCCGGTGATGAACTGCAGGATCGGCGCGACGAACTGCAGCAGGCCGATGACGCTGAGCGGCGCACGGCGGGCACCCGCCGCGAAGAGCAGCAGGGGGACGGCGGTGATGACCCCGGCGAGCGCGAGGAGCGTCGTGTGGCCGGCGCCCACGGTGCCGAACGTGAGGCCTGTGGTCGCCCCGACGACGGCGAGCTGGATGCCGGCGATGGGCGCGAGCCAGAGCGACTCGAGCGTGAGGCCGCTGACGGCGTCGACCTGCGGACCGATCTGCTTCTTCACGAGGCCGTACGTGCCGAAGCTCGCCGCGAGCGTCAAGGCGATCCAGGGGAAGGCGCCGTAGCCGACCACGATGACGATCACGGCCAGCGCCGAGATGCCGATCGCCACCCACTGCGCGCGTCGCAGCCGCTCCTTCAGCACCAGGACCCCGAGCAGCACCGTCACGATCGGGTTGATGAAGTACCCGAGGCTCCCCTCGATGACGTGCCCCGTGAGGGTGCTGATCAGGAAGACCTGCCAGTTCACGTAGATGAGGAGGCCCGCGATGATCGTCCAGAACACCAGCCGCCGGTCCCGCAGGATGGCGATGAGCTTGGGCCACGTCCGGGTGACCGTGAGCAGGACCGCGCAGAAAGCGAGGGAGAAGAGGATCCGCCAGCTCACCACCTCCCACGGCCCGGTCGGCGCCAGGGTCAGGAAGTAGAGGGGCATGAAACCCCAGAGGAAGTACGCCGCGAATGCGAAGACCCCGCCGGCCCGCTCGCGGGCGCTGTCATCCGGTGTCATGGGTCCAAGCCTACGACGCTCCTGACACCCTTGCCTCCCCCTCCCCT
>JACEFY010000430.1 GCA_016807485.1 Stenotrophomonas maltophilia
GCGCCCGTCACCCCCGCCGAGAGCGACGACGTCGTGCGCGGCGAGGCCTACCCCGGCGACCCCGAGCTCGAAGCGACCCTCGTCGCCAACGAAGAGCGCCGCCTCGTGGAGGTGCGGGCCATCGCCAACGCCGCGGGGTGGACCGGCGCGAGCGCCAACCGTCCGTTCCGCCTCGTGACCGGCAATGCCTACACGCTCGTGCTCATCGAACGCGAGGCGCCCTACACGATCTCCGATCTGCTCGAGCTCGCCCCGTCGACCTTCGTGCAGCAGCCCGACGGCAGCTACCTGCTGAGTGAGAACATCATCGTCGACCAGGGCGCCACGCTCTCGCTCGCCTCGCGCGACGCCCTGCGCCTGCACCTGACGAGCACGCCCGACCTCTTCGTGTCGATCGCGAGTCTCGGCGGGGCGATCCAGATCTCGGGCACGCCCGAGAAGCGTGCCGAGGTGGTCGCGTGGGACTCGCGCACCGACCAGGCCGACACCACCACCTCCGACGGCCGTGCATACGTCCGCGTGAGCGGCGGCACCGCCCGCTTCGCGAACGTCGACTTCCATGACCTCGGCTTCTGGTCGGGTCGCACCGGCGGCGTCTCGCTCACCGGCACTTCCGACGGCGAGACCGTCGTCGGACAGACAGTGCGCGGCGACGCATCGACCGGCACCACCGTCTACGGCAACGAGATCTTCCCCACGGGGTCGGATGCCGCGGTGCCCCTCGACGCCACCCCCGACCTCGGCGCCTACAGCTTCGTCTCGGCCGACATCGACAGCGTCACAGCGCGCGACAACGCCTACGGCATGTTCATCACGTCAGCGCGCGGCGTCGACATCCGCGACTCGACCTTCGACAACAACCTCGTCGACGGCCTGGTGCTGCACCGAGAAGTGGAGGATGCCGTGATCCACAACAGCTCGGCCAGCAACAACGCCGTCGACGGCATCACGGTCGCCCGCGCAGCCACGGGTGTCGTGCTCTCGCGCACGACCGTCGAGGCGAACGGCCGCAACGGCATCACGCTGGAGGGTGGCGCGCTCGCCGACGGCCCCAACCCGGTGGGCGCGAGCCTCGGATCGTTCGGAGGCAACGAAGTGAGCGACTCCAAGATCGCCGGCAACGGCCGCTACGGCATCGAGCTGCTCGGCGGCACGAACCTCACCATCGACGGCAACGCGGTCAGCGACCAGACCATGGGCATCGTCGTGGCCCGCGGCGTCTCGGACGTCTCGATCACCGGCAACATCGTCGAGCGCTCCACAGCCCAGGCCATCGCGCTCCGCGACGGTGTGACCGGGGCCCTCGTGCAGGCCAACGACATCTCCGGGGGCGAGGTGGGCATCTTCGTCCGCGACGCGGCCGGGCGCATCGACCGCAACACAATCGTCGACACCACGAGCCACGCGATCACCGTCATCTCGGCCGCAGGCGACACCGACATCACCCGCAACTCGGTCGCGGGGCGCGGTGCCAGCGCCATCGACACCGCCCGCGCCGGCGACGGCGTGGCGATCACCATGACCGAGAACGACGTGGATGCCTGGGTCTCGACCAAGCCGCTCGACGTCGTGCTCCGCAGCATCTTCCAGCCCTTGACGGTGATGTGGCTGACGCTCGGGCTGCTGGTCGTGATCACCGCCGTGACCGGTGTGCGCGCCCGCCGGCGGGACTCCGGCATCCGGAACCCGTACGCCTCGCACACCCCGCTCTCGGCCCTGACGGCCGGTGTCGTCGATCCGTCGACGCTCGGACGCACTCCCGCTCGGGGAGGCACCTCGTGAGCGGGCCGGACGAGTCGGGCGCGAACGGCGCCCGACCGGAGGGTGCCGAGGGGTCGCGGCTGTCGGGCGCGGGGCCGGAGGGTGCGGGAACGGCAGTGCCGGGGG
>JACEFY010000431.1 GCA_016807485.1 Stenotrophomonas maltophilia
GACGACCGCGTCCACGAGCACCGTCAGCCAGGATCCGTCGGGAGTCGTCATGCCTTCGACGCTAGGCGGCCGAGGTTACGCGAACCTGAGCGCGCCATGTGGCCCGCGTAGAGTGGACTCTCGTGAGTGAACGCGTTCTGGTAGACCAGCTGAAGTCCCGTGAAGACGGCCCCGTCTCGGTGTCCGGATGGGTGGAGACCGTCCGCGACCAGAAGAAGGTGCAGTTCGTCATCCTCCGCGACGAGACCGGCGCCGTGCAGCTGGTGAACCCGGCGACCCGCCCCGATCCGGAAGGCGTGGAGGAGAAGGATGCCGGCGCGCTCGCGCTGACCTCGCTCATCTCCGAGCTCTCCACCGGCACGTTCCTCACCGTCACCGGTGAGCTCAAGCACGACGAGCGCGTGAAGCTCGGCGGCGTGGAGATCAAGATCGCGGGCCTGGGGGTGGCGGCATCCGCCC
This sequence comes from Stenotrophomonas maltophilia, assembly GCA_016807485.1. Classification (GTDB taxonomy): domain Bacteria; phylum Actinomycetota; class Actinomycetes; order Actinomycetales; family Microbacteriaceae; genus Microbacterium. Next base: position 460 of record JACEFY010000431.1, read on the forward strand.
TGCCGGAGACCCCGATCGCCGCCGACAGCGGACTCGACAAGCGCATGGACTGGCGCTTCATCGACCTGCGCCAGCGCCGCAACGCCCTCATCTTCCGCATCTCGACGACGCTCGAGCACGCGATGCGCTCGTACTGGGTCGAGCGCGACTACGTCGAGCTGCACACCCCGAAGCTCATGTCGACGCCGGCCGAGGGAAACGCAGAGCTGTTCGCCCTCGAGTACTTCGGCGAGCAGACCGCGTACCTCGCGCAGAGCCCGCAGCACTACAAGCAGATGGCGCAGGCGGCCGGCTTCGGCAAGATCTTCGAGATCGGCGACGTCTTCCGCGCGGACCCCAGCTTCACGAGCCGGCACGCGACGGAGTTCACGTCGGTGGATGCCGAGATCAGCTGGATCGACTCCTACGAGGACGTCGCCGCGATGCAGGAGGAGCTGCTGGCGTTCGCGTTCGCGGCGGTCGCCGACAAGCACGGCGCCGAGATCAAGGAGCTCTTCGACATCGACGTCGTCGTCCCCGCGATCCCCTTCCCGCGCATCCCGCTCGCCGAGGCCCGCGAGATCGTGAAGGCGCGCGGCTACGACATCCCCCGCACGGACGGCGACCTCGACCCCGAGGGCGAGCGTCAGATCTCCGCCCACGTGCGCGAAACGTACGACCACCAGTTCGTGTTCATCACGGACTATCACCCCGAGATCCGGCCGTTCTACCACATGCGCGACGCCGAGACCGGGCTGACGAACAGCTACGACCTGCTCTTCCAGGGCACCGAGATCACCACCGGCGCCCAGCGCGAGCACCGCATCGAGGTGCTCGAGGCGCAGGCCGTCGAGAAGGGCCTGTCGCTGGAGGGTCTCGAGCACTATCTCGACTTCTTCCGCTACGGCGTGCCCCCGCACGGCGGCTTCGGCATGGGACTCGCGCGCGTGCTCATGCTGATGCTCGGGCAGGACTCGATCCGCGAAGTCACCTTCCTCTTCCGCGGCCCCACGCGCCTCGCGCCGTAAGACACGCCCGTGCCCGCCATCGAGGGTCTGCACAACTTCCGCGACACCGGGGGCACCCCACTCGCGGCGGGCGGAGTGACGCGGCCCGGCGTGCTGTTCCGCTCCGACGCGCTCGGCGCCCTCACCGACGCCGGCCTGGAGGCACTGGCCGACACCCCGATCGGCGTGGTCGTCGATTTCCGCACGCCGGAGGAGCGCCTCGCCGCCCCCGACCGGCTGCCGACGACGCGCGAGATCCGCGTCGTCGAGCTGTCGATCCTCGAGGGCGCGATGGCCCAGATGGCGCAGCAGTTCCTCGCCGCCGGCGGTGCGCTGACCGCCGAGCAGCTGGCGGGCGTCGCCGCGCAGATCCCGACGCTCGACGGCCTCTACATCGGCATGCTGCAGCATGGCGCGGCGGCCTTCGCCGAGGGCGC
>JACEFY010000432.1 GCA_016807485.1 Stenotrophomonas maltophilia
GCCAGATGTTGCGTCCGTCGATGACGCCGCCCACGATGGTCTTGTCCGCGAGGCCGGGAACGGGCACCGGAACGGCACCCCGGTGCAGGTCGATCGCGACAGCCTCCACGGGGGCCGCCGCAAGTGCGCGCCAGCCCTCATCGGAGAGCGGGCCGTAGCCCGCCGCCACGACGATCGCGGGCCGGTCGGCGGCGACGCCGAGCACCGCGTAGGCACGTTCGGCGGCGACCGCGAGGTCGGCGGCATCCACGTCGAGGCTCTCACTGACGAGCGCGTGCTCGTCGAGCTGCACCCATTCCGCCCCTGCGGCGCGCAGGCTCGACAGCAGCTCGGCGTAGACCGGGAGCAGGTCGTCGAGACGGTCGAGCGGCCGGAAGCCGGCGGGCGCCCCGTCGGCGGGCTTCGAGAGCGCGAGCAGCGTCACGGGACCCACGAGCACGGGGCGCACCGTCACGCCGTCCGCTTTCGCCTCGGCGACCTGGCGCGCGAACCGGTCGGTCGCGAGGGAGAATGCGGTGTCCGGCGCGACCTCGGGCACGAGGTAGTGGTAGTTGGTATCGAACCACTTGGTCATCTCGAGCGGTGCGGCCTCGCCGACTCCCCGCGCGGCCGCGAAATATGCCTCCAGCGGAATCGATCCGTCGGCCGCCCGCAGCCCGGCGAACCGCGGCGGGAGCGCTCCGACGGCGAGGGCGATGTCGAGCACCTGGTCGTAGTACGAGAACGACTCGGGGATGGCCGAATCCGTTGCCCCCAGTCCGAGCGCGGTCAGGCGCTGGCGTGTCGTGCGGCGGAGGTCGGCGGTCGTCGCCTCGAGCTGCCGCTCATCCAGGTCGCCCGCCCAGAAGCGCTCGACGGCGCGCTTGAGTTCGCGGCGGCGCCCGATGCGCGGGTAGCCGAGGATGGTGCCGGTGGGGAATGCGACGGTCATGCGGAGAGCTCCTGTGTCGTGAGGTGGGGGGCGAGGTCGGCGTCGCGGAGCACCGCGAGCACCGTGTCGTGGTTGTTGAACGCATAGAGATGGATGCCGGGGGCACCGCCGGCGACGACATCACGGGCGAGGGCTGCCGCATGATCGATGCCGATCCGGCGGGCGGTCGCGCCGTCGGCAGCCGTCTCCAGGGCGTCGGCGAACGCGTCGGGTCGCGGGTCGCCGGTGAGCTCCAGGACTCGGCGGAGCCGCGAAGGTGACGTCAGCGGCATGATGCCGGGCAGGATCGGGATCGTGACCCCGGCGGCACGGGCGCGCGCGACGAAATCGAGGTACTCGTCCGCACGGAAGAACAGCTGGGTGATCGCGGAACGCGCACCGGCGGCCTGCTTCGCGAGCAGCGCGTCGATGTCTTCGAAACGGTGCCGAGACCGCGGGTGCCCGTTGGGGAACGCCGCGACCGCCACCTCCACCGTCGCGGGTGGCACGACGCGCGCCGCCCCGGGGACGCCGGGAATGTCCCGCTCGGAATATGCCGCGCGCTCGGCCTGCACTCGATCGATCAGCTGCACGAGCTGCGCCGCGCTCTCCAGGTCGCCGAGGAACGGCTCGCCCTCGACGGCGCCGATCGGCGGGTCGCCGCGAAGCGCGAGGAAGCGTGTGATCCCGGCATCGAGGAACGTGCGGATCACCTGGGTGGCATCGGCGTAGGTCGACCCGACGCACGTGAGATGCGCGAGCGGCGGGACGTCGGTGGTCTTCAGGATGTGGGTCAGCACTTCCAGCGAACGGTCGGTCGTCGACCCGCCGGCGCCGAAGGTCACGGAGATGAACTGCGGACCGGCTGCCGCGAGGTGGCGGATCGTCTCCCGCAGTGCCGGCATGCCGTCGGCGTTGCGCGGCGGATAGATCTCGAACGAGAAGGGCACCGCGGATGC
>JACEFY010000433.1 GCA_016807485.1 Stenotrophomonas maltophilia
GCCCCCGTCGGCGGGGAGGACCCGATCCACCGCGAGGCGGGTGAAGAGGTGCCACGCGAGACCGGCGGCCTCGATGAGCCGTGGAGCCGAGGGGCCGTGCTCGAGCGTGCGCACGATGTCGTCGAGAAGGCCGGTGACCCGCTCGGGCGAGCGCAGCGCGTGGACGGCCGCGACCTGGCCCGCATCGAGCGCCACGAGCAGGTCGTCGACGTCGGTGCCGCGGACATGCGCCCACCGGATCGTCCAGGGGTCGGCGGCGTCGGCGCCGTAGGCGTGCGGCAGTCCTGGTGGGAGAACGGCCACCATCCCGGGCCCGACTCTCCAGGTCTCGTCGCCGCATCGCACCCATCCCCGACCCGACGAGCAGGCGATCACGATCGCCTCGCGTGCCCCCTGCGGCCGCTCGCGCGCGTGGTGCTCGGCGTGCGGGAAGAAGCCGGCATCCGTCACGAGGAGTCGCCGCGTGACGGGCGCGGCCGACGCCGCGTCGACCGCCGGCGCCGGCACGATCGCGACACGTTCGTGCGCGAAGCCGTCGGCCTTCTCCATGAGCCCATCATGCCATCGGATCGTCCAGGTACGCGGGTGGATTTGCCATGGCTCCGGCCACATCCCGCTGCCTACGCTGGCCGGGTGACCGAGACGACCTCCCCCAGCCGCATCATCCTCCCCGACGCTCCGGCGGAGCAGCGCGCCCACCTGGACGCCGGTGGCGTCGCGTGCTGGAGCGAACCGGTTGTCATCGACACCTATGCCGCGGGCGACCCCGACCGCTACCCGCTCTTCCTCGACCGCCGCGTCTTCCAGGGCTCGAGCGGCGCGGTGTACCCCATGCCGATGGTCGATGCGATCTCGCACGAGAAGCGCCCGCACGAATGGCAGGCCATCCATCTGGAGAACCGCTACGTGCGCCTCATGCTCCTTCCCGAGCTCGGCGGCCGCATCCACATCGGCTACGACAAGATCGCGGGCTACGACTTCTTCTACCGCAACAACGTCATCAAGCCGGCGCTCGTCGGTCTCGCGGGGCCGTGGATCTCGGGCGGCGTCGAGTTCAACTGGCCGCAGCACCACCGCCCGGGCACCTACCTCCCGGTCGACTCCCGCATCGAGCGCGAAGACGACGGCGCCGTCGTGGTCTGGCACAGCGACCTCGACCCCTTGCAGCGGATGCGGGGGAGCCACGGCATCCGCCTCCGCCCGGAGAGTTCGCTGATCGAGGCCGAGGTCTGCCTGCACAACCGCACCGACACGCCCCAGACCTTCCTGTGGTGGGCGAACGTCGCCGCGCGCGTGCACGACGACTACCAGTCGTTCTTCCCCGACGACGTCGGCTTCGTCGCCGACCACGCGCGCCGCGCCATCACCGCCTTCCCCCGTGCCGACCGGCCGTACTACGGCGTCGACTACCCGGCGCTCGCTGCGGCCGACCCCGGCGCCGACCGCCTCGACCGCTACCGCAACATCCCCGTGCCCACGTCGTACATGGTCACCGACACCGCCGAGGCCTTCTTCGGCGGCTACGACCACGCCGCCGACGCCGGGTTCGTGCACTGGGCCGACCCGGCCCTCTCCCCGGGCAAGAAGCAGTGGACGTGGGGTCACGGCCCGATCGGGCGGGCCTGGGATGCGCAGCTCACCGACGACGACGGCCCCTACGTCGAGCTGATGGCCGGGGTCTACACCGACAATCAGCCCGACTTCGCGTGGCTGCTGCCCGGCGAGACGAAGGGGTTCAGCCAGTTCTGGTATCCGATCCACGGCAGCGGTCCCGTGCGGCAGGCGAGCGTGGATGCCGCGATTGCCGTCGACGGTGAGCGCGTGGCGGTCACCGTCACCCGTGACGTGCGTCTCGAGATCGAGATC
>JACEFY010000434.1 GCA_016807485.1 Stenotrophomonas maltophilia
CACGCCTCGCCGGCCGGGCACCCCGCACCCGACCCGATACGCTCGTCGCATGCGCTTGGGAGTCCTCGACATCGGCTCGAACACGGTCCATCTGCTCGTGGCCGACGTCCGCCCGGGCGGTCGTCCGCAGGCCGCGACGTCGCAGCGCACCGTGCTGCGCCTCATGCGCTACCTCGAACCGGACGGCTCGATCAGCGAGCAGGGCGTCGCCGCGCTGGTGGATGCCGTGGCCCAAGCCCGCGCGACGGCCGAGGCCGAGAACGTCGCCGAGCTCCTCGCGACGGCCACGAGCGCCGTGCGCGAAGCGACGAACGGCCCGGAGGTCATCGCCCGCATCGAGGCCGCGCTCGGTCAGGAACTGCAGGTGCTGGGCGGCGAATCGGAGGCGCGCTTCACCTTCCTCGCGGTGCGTCGGTGGTTCGGCTGGTCGGCCGGGCAGATCCTGCTCTTCGACATCGGCGGCGGGTCGCTCGAGCTCGCCGCGGGCTCCGACGAGCTGCCCGACGTGGCCGCATCGGTGCCGCTCGGCGCAGGGCGCTCGACGATCGAGTTCCTCCCCGAAGATCCGCCGGGCGAGACCGCCGTCGACGCCCTCCGCGCCCACGCGCGCGAGACCCTCGCACCCGTCGTCGCACGCATGGCAGACCAGCCGCGCCCGAACCACGTCGTCGGCTCGTCGAAGGCCATCCGCTCGCTCGCGAAGCTCGCCGGCTACCCGGCGCCGGGGTGGAGCGGCAGTGAGCGGATGCTGCTTCCGCGCGCCGCGCTGGGCTCCTGGATTCCGCGGCTCGCCCGCCTGCCGGCATCGGCGCGGCAGGAGCTGCCCGGCATCACCGCCGACCGCACGTTCCAGATCGTCGCGGCGGCGGTCGTGCTCCACACGGCGATGACGGCGATGGACGTCGAGGAGCTCGAGGTGTCACCGTGGGCCCTCCGCGAAGGAGTGCTGCTGCGCTACATCGAGTCGCTCAGCTGGTCGGAGCCTGACTGAGCGGGCACAGACTCAGCCGCGGACGACCTCGGCGAGCTCCTCGGCGATGCGCTGGGCGTCCTCGTGCGATGCCGCTTCGACCATGACGCGCACCATCGGCTCGGTGCCCGACGGGCGCAGCAGCACGCGGCCGCTGTCGCCGAGCGATGCGGATGCCGCCTCGACGGCCGCGACAACATCACCGTCGGTGGCCCGCGATCGCGACACGCCCCGCACGTTGATCAGCACCTGCGGGAACACCGTCATCACCGAGACGAGCTCGGCGAGGGTCTTCCCGGTGTGCGCCATCTCGGCGCAGAGGTGCAAGCCCGTGAGGACGCCGTCTCCCGTCGTGGCGAAGCGGCTCATGATGACGTGCCCGCTCTGCTCGCCGCCGAGCGAGTAGCCGCCGGCCGTCATGCGCTCGAGCACGTACCGATCGCCGACACCCGTCGTCTCGACGTGGATGCCCTGGGCTTCCATCGCCCGGTGCAGGCCCAGGTTGCTCATGACGGTCGTGACGAGCGTGTCGTCCTTCAGGCGGCCGTCGCGCTTCATCGCGACCGCGAGCACCGCCATGATCTGGTCGCCGTCGACGACGTTGCCCTCGGCATCCACCGCGAGGCAGCGGTCGGCGTCGCCGTCGTGGGCGATGCCGACGTCGGCGCCGGTGCGCACGACCTCGGCCGAGAGGCGCTCCAGGTGGGTCGATCCGTAGCCGTCGTTGATGTTGATGCCGTCGGGGTCCGCGCCGATCACCGTGACGCGCGCACCGGCATTGCGGAAGGTCTCGGGCGAGACGCCGGATGCCGCTCCGTGCGCACAATCGAGCACGACGTGCAGCCCGTCGAGCCGGTGCGGGAGCGAGGCGAGAAGGT
>JACEFY010000435.1 GCA_016807485.1 Stenotrophomonas maltophilia
TCTTAAGGGGCACGATTCCCGCCGAACCGAGGTATCACCCGTGGCCCACACGCCTGCAGCACCCGAGACCGCTCCCGACGCGCCGACCGGCGCCGGCAAGAATCGCCCGACCCCGTCGCGCGCCGAGCAGGAGGCCGCCCGCCGCCGTCCGCTCGTCGCCGACACGAAAGAGGCGAAGGCCCGCGCGAAGATGGAGATCGCCTCGCAGCGCGAGAAGGCCCGCATCGGAATGGCCAACGGCGACGAGAAGTACCTGCCGCTGCGCGACAAGGGGCCGCAGCGCCGGTTCGTGCGCGATTACGTGGATGCCGGCTGGCACCTCGGCGAGGCGCTCATGCCGCTCATGCTCATCGTGATCCTCATGACCTTCCTGCCGCAGTCGTTCATCTACTACGGCTTCATCGGCCTGTGGGCGTTCATCCTCTTCACCGTCGCGGACATGATCTTCACGAGCATCCGGGTCAAGCGCGCCGTCAAGGAGAAGTTCGGCGCGACCAAGATGGAGAAGGGCCTCGGCTGGTACGGCGCGATGCGCACGGTGCAGATGCGCTTCATGCGGCTGCCGAAGGCCCAGGTGAAGCGCGGCCAGTACCCGGTCTGAGTCCCCGGCCGCCTCTGGCCGGCGCCTCCCGTCGTCTTCATCCGTCGCAAATGGCGGCATCCCGCCACGGAATCCGTGATGTGCGCCGGACGAAGGGTGGCAGGCCGCGCTCATCCGACGCAAAGCGCGGCCACGGCGCTGAATGGGCGCGAGATGCGTCGGATGAAGGATGCCGGGCACCCGCGGCACAGAGCGGCCGCCGTGGCGCTCAGGCTCAGGCGCGCGCGAGGTCGCGGCTAATCTGCCGCGCCCAGAGCGGGCCCAGGTAGATGAACCCGGAATAGCCCTGCACGAGCGTCGCGCCGAGCGCGAGTCGCTCGCGGACGTCGTCCGCCGTCTCCACTCCCCCGGCGGAGATGACGCAGAAGTCGCGCTGCGGCGCGACGCCGCGCACGAGACGCAGCACCGCCAGGGCACGCTCCTTCAACGGCGCGCCGGAGAGCCCGCCTGCTCCCGCCGCGTCGACCTTCGCCGGATCGGTGCGCAGGCCTTCGCGCGAGATCGTGGTGTTGGTGGCCACGAGGCCGGCGAGACCCAGATCGACGGCGAGGCGGGTCACGGCCTCGACCTCGTCGTCGGGGAGGTCCGGTGCGATCTTCACGAGGAGCGGAGTGCGGCCCGCCGCATCCTTCACAGCGGCGAGCAGCGGGCGCAGCGTCTCGACGGCCTGGAGCCCGCGGAGGCCGGGCGTGTTGGGCGACGAGACGTTGACCACCAGATAGTCGGCCACGGGGGCGACGAGCCGTGTGCTGGCGACGTAGTCGGCGGTCGCCTGGTCGACGTCGACCACGCGGCTCTTGCCGATGTTCGCCCCGAGGACGAGCCGCTTGCGTCGCCGGCGGGCCTTCGCGAGCCGGGCGGCGGCAGCGGCCGCGCCGGCATTGTTGAAGCCCATCCGGTTCACGAGCGCGCGGTCGGGGATGAGGCGGAAGAGGCGCGGCTTCGGGTTGCCGTCCTGCGGGATGGCGGTGACGGTGCCGACCTCGACATGGCCGAAGCCGAGCGCGTAGAGACCGGATGTCGCCACCGCGTTCTTGTCGAACCCGGCGGCGATGCCGAACGGCGAATCGAAGGTGAGGCCGAGTGCCTCGGTTCGCAGTGACCCCTCGGGGCGGGTGAGCGCCCGCGCCAACGGCCGCAACGGCCAGACACCCAGCACGCGGATCACGGGCATGACGAGGTGGTGCGCGACCTCCGGATCCATCCGGGAGAAGAGGTGGCGGAAGACGAAGGCATACATCGTG